>JAHZJA010001359.1 GCA_022601155.1 Deltaproteobacteria bacterium
CCACTGCAGCCGGTCTTGCTGTCTTCGGTAGTCGTTGTCGATGCGCTCCTGTAATGCCCTCTCATGCTCCCGGAGGATGCTGGCCCTGGCAGTCTCGATGAGCTGTTGTCGTTGCTGCCTACGCGTCGCCTTATCGCGGTTGGCTTGCGCCAGCACGTTCACCGCGGCATGCAGCTGCCCGCGGCGTTGGTCGAGGCAGGCCATGCGCAAGCCCCGGTCCTGCTCGCTCTGCTCTTGTCGGACCGCGGTGGCCTCGCAGACCTCGGTGCGGGCGCGGACCCATGCGTCGGCGTAGGCGTCGAGCTCGGTCTCGACACGGGCCGACGTCCAGGCGGCGTACGTGGCCCCCGTCGCGGCGATCGCCTCGCGGACCTCCAGCATGCGGTCCTCGTCCCAGATGCCCCGCAGCTGCGCCTCGGCTCCGCTGCACCGCTGACTGACCTCGGCTTGGTACGCCAGTCCCGTGCCGCCCCCCGCGAGGCCGATCGCGACGATCCCCCCCAGGACCAGGGGTGCTCGGCGGCGCGTGGGCGTCACCAGATCCTCGAGCTCCTGGAGCAGCACGTTCATCGAGGGCCATCGGTCTTCGGGGTTCATCGCGAGCCCTCGCACGAGGAACTCGCGGAGTCGGGCCGGGGCCTTGCTGGCTCGGGGCACGGGAGGGAGCTGGCCGCGCCTGATGCTGGCTTGAAGCTCTTCGACCGAGTGGCCCGCGAACGGACGAGCACCGTAGACCGCCTCGAACAACGAAACACAGAAGCTGAACTGGTCGCTGCGTGCGTCGACCTCCGAGCCGAGCATCTGCTCCAGCGGCATATAGGCGGGGGTGCCCATCACGGTGCCCGTCTCGGTCAACGGAGCGAGGGGACGGACCCCCGTGGTGGCGGACGCGAGCTGGTGCTGCTCGTCCTCCGACCGGTCCTGCCCCCACACGGCGGTTCCCGTGCTTTCGTCCACCGTGGTGCGGGCAAGCCCAAAGTCCAGCACCCGGACCCGTCCCTTGGCGTCCACGATGGCATTGCTCGGCTTGAAATCTCGGTGCACCAGCCCCTGTTCGTGCGCCGCCGCGAGCCCGGCCCCCGCTTGCCGGTAAATCTCGACGCAAGCCTTCCAGCTCGGCCTTGGCTCCCGCTGCAGCCACTTGCGCAGGGTTCGGCCGCGCACGAGCTCCATCGCCACGAAACACATGCCGGCGACCTCGCCTACCTCGTACACCTGCACCACGCTGGGATGAGACAGCTGGGCGAGCGCCTTGGCTTCCCGGATCAGACGTTGCTGGTGGGCGAGCGCCATGCCGTGGTGCAGCACCTTGACGGCGACCCGTCGATCGAGGGTGTCGTCGAATGCCTCCAAGACCGTGCCCATGCCGCCGCGGCCCAGCGTTCCGAGCACGAGGAATCGCCCGATGCTCATGCCGGTCGTCGGCCCCGCCGGAGGGTCGGCTCGATGGGACGGGCGACCGAGGGGCGGTGGCGGTGGGACTGCGGCGGCCGGGGGAACCGGGAAGTCGATCTCGGTCTCGGCGATCTGCCTGTGGTTGGCGTCGGCCCGCGGCTTGGCCTGCGGCTTGGCGTCGGCCCGCGGCTTGGCGTCGGCCCACGGCTTGGCGTCGGCCCGCGGCTTGGCCCGCGGCTTGGCGTCGGCCCACGGCTTGGCGTCGGCCCACGGCTTGGCGTCGGCCCGCGGCTTGGCGTCCGCCCGCGGCTTGGCGTCGGCCCGCGGCTTGGCGTCGGCCCGCGGCTTACCCGAGACCGCGAGTTCGGTGTGCTGCACCTGGTGGCGGGCCCGGGGCTCGTCCCCGGCCGAAACCGAGGCAGGGGCCCCGGCCGGTCGCACGTTCTTTTCAGTCCGTGCCAAACGTGTTTGCTCGGACTCAGTGGCCGCCATCGTCATCGAGACCCCCCTCGTTCGGTGCTCGTCCTGATAGTCCGGCGACGCGCTCGATCGATCGGCGAAGTTGCACGCTCGTGGAGGAATTTCGCGATCGGCAGCGACAGGAGGGCATGACAGTGAGTGCGGCGCGTACCGTGGCTCACAGTTTCGAGGCGGTGGCGAGAACGCTTTCGACGTGGGAGATGAGCAACGTCGTCGGCGTCGTGACCGTCGAGTCCCACGGCCATCGCTCCGGACCCGTGTCACCGGGGTCGGAGGCCCGATTCAGTCGTCTGCGTCGAGGGCGTCCAGCTGCCGCCGCGCTTGCTCGACGGCCGCGTCTCGCGTTCGCAAGGTCTGGCTGCGTCCTTCCAGCGTGCCCCGTGCCTCCTGGCGACGGGTTCGATGGTGGTCGACCTCCAGCCGGGTGCGTCGGGCGGTCAGCTCGGCGGATTCCATGGTGCGTCGAGCCTCGGCCAGGCGCCCCTTGGCCACCTCGAACGCATCGGCCGCAGAACGAGCGGCCAGCAGTGCCTCGTCGTGGCGGGCGATGATCTGTCCAGACAACGGGCCGCGTGCTCGCTGTCGTCTCGCGCGGTCTCCCGTGCTCGCAGGGCGGTTGCGAGAACGGCCTCGGCCTCGGCCCGGGCTTCGTCGGCGGCGGGGTCTGGCGTCGGTGCCGTCGGGTTGGGTGGCGGAGCGCTGGGCTCGGGGGGTGGAGGATCGGCGGCCGCGAGTGCCGCGAGTAGATCGAAGCCCGGCGGATCGAGGTCGGCCGACAGGCGTCCGGGGTGGGGACCGTCGGGGCGAAGACCGTGGGCTGCCAGCGCCTCCAAGGTGGTGGAGATGCGGCGCAAGGTGGCGGGCCCTGCCGCGTGTCCGGCCTGCTGCAGGATCGACTCGGCTGCGGTCGCCAACGTATCGAGGGCGCGCCGTCGGGCCTGGCCCGCGGTCGCCTGCTCGCTCGGGCCTGCGCCGCCATGAAGCGCACGGGCCTGGCGACGGCCCGCCTCCAGCAGTGCCTCGACATCAGACTGCCGCGTCCACCACAGCTGGTTGACCGCCCACGCGGAGACGTTCGGCTTGGACAGCGCCTTGACCCGGGCTGCGGCGGGCGCGTCACCAGCCGCGGCGAGCCGCTTGGCCAGCGCATTGCGCTCCGCGGTGAAACGCTCGCGGGGCCCGCGAAACAGCGCATCCAGCTGTGCCTGGGGGTCCGTCGCGGGCGTGGCGGCGGCATCGCCGTTGGCCGTCGTCACCCTGCCATCCTACACTTGGACCACGGCTCGCTGGAAGCGCATTTTGCGCTGCGCGTTGGCCTCTCACATCGTGCGGCACATCCTTCGATCTCTGGGTTTGGCCGCCACCGCGGGCCTCGTTGGGTACGCGGGCTGGCTGCTGTTGTTCGACCCCGATGCCGACGACATCGTGGACGACGCCATCGCCGACGCGAACGTCGAGACGACCAAGCGCGAGGAGCAAGAGGCTCATCGTGCCGCCCTGCAACGGGTCGCCCGCGGAATGGCGCTGTCTCCCGACGGGGTTCGGTCCGAGCCCGAGCCGATCATCGAGGACGAGCCCGAGCCCGCGGTCACCGTGCCGTACGGCTCGGGCGAGCTTGACCTCCAGACCGTACGCTCGGGATTCACCTACGCGATGGATCGGGTCGACGCGGTCATCAAGAGCCGCAAGCGCCTGGACCAACAGGAGTGGTCGAGGCTCTATCGCGAGACCAACGATTCGTTCTCGGCGCTGTCGATCATGCTCGACGCTACCGACGAGGAGCAGGCCGCCGAGCTGGAAGCGGCGCACAAGCAGCTCAAGAAGAAGCTGCACCGGGTGCGGGTTCGCGGCGCCAAGTTCGGTAGCTGAGCCGCCTTCGCACGGCGCCCAGCGCAGCAGTGCTATGGTCACGAACCGATGAGTTCGTGTTGCTGGGCCCCCGTTCGCCTCGTCGCTCTGATGTTTACCGTCGTTGCGGCGGTGGGCTGTGCTCGTGTGGTCGAAGAGGGCGACCTCGCTGGGTTGGGGTTGCGCGATGCCAATTCCGAGCCGCCGCCCGGGCTGCTGCGGCCCATCACCGACGGGGATCTCGCTGCCGTGCAGCAACGTGGACAGCTGCTGCACCAGCTGGAGCGCACCGTGGCGCTGGCCTACGAGCAGGGCGTGATGAAGGTCGGCGACCCGGGCTCCGACGCCGTGCTGCCCGTGGTCGATGTCGATCCGGGAGGCCGCTCGGCGCAGGTGCTGTTCGTCCGCTGGAAACCCGGGCTCGACGGCCAGATGCCCGTGCTGCTGGCCGAGCACGCCGAGCGTTGGTTGCTGGTCTCGTTGCTGCTGTCGCCCGATCAAGTGCTCGACGTGGAGCTGTTGGCGGGCAAGGTCCCCAAAGGAAGCCACCTCGCCAGGCGTATCGACACGCTGGTGGCCGCGGCCGACCAGGCTCGCTACCTCGCGGCGGGGGTGCCCTTCCATTTGTTCGACGTGTACGAGCAGGTCCCCGTCGATCCGGCCAAGCCCATCAAGGGCGACAAGATCGTCGCGCGGGTCTATGCACTGTCGACCGATGGCAAGGGCCCTGATCTCCAGATCGACGTCGATCCTCCGCGTCGTCGACACGAAGCCGAGGTGCTCGTGGCCGCGGTGGTGCACGTCGCCGGGGTGGTGCAGGAGCCCGCGTTGCGCATCGAGACGGCGAACCCGGGCCCGGTGACGGTTGCGCGGGCGATGTTGCGCGGCGCCGAGGCGGGATCGGTGCCAGTGCAATCGCCGCGCGGCACGTGGACGGTGTCCGCTGCCAGTGGGCTGCTGCAGCGGGCCGAGTCGACGACCCCTGCGGCCCAGTAGGGGTCTGCATGGTGTCGGCACCCGTCACCGTGCCGTCGTGACACTGCGGTGGCCCGAAGCGAGGTTTTCGGCACAAGACCGCCGTAAACGGTGGACCCACCGGTCGGGGTGGCCCCGCTGTCGCGGCCGCGCGGGCTGGGGTACCGTCGACGCTCCGCCGATGAACGAACAAACGCCTGGTCTGGCCGCCGACGAGCGCGACGCTGTCGCGCTTCCGGACGGGGCTACCCTCAGCTTTCACAAGCAGTATCAGGTGGCCGGGCACCTGGGCGAAGGCGGCATGGGCAAGGTCTACAAGGCCTTCGATCCCATCATGAACCGCTACGTTGCGCTCAAGGTGATGAAGGCCGATGTGCCCGAGTCCGAGCAGCGTCGGTTTCGTCGCGAGGCACGGCTGTGCGGTTCGTTCATGCATCCCAACCTCGTGCGGGTGCTCGACGTGGGGACCACCCAGCAGCACGGCCTGTACTGGTTCGTGATGGAGTTCCTCGAGGGGCGCGACATCCTCGGCGCGATGCAGCGTGGTCGCACCGTGCCGCTGCACGTGGTCTGCGAGATCTTTCGGCAGGTGCTCGACGCACTGCGCTACATCCATCTGCGGGGCATCGTGCATCGCGATGTGAAGCCGGCCAACATCTTCGTCACCCGAGACACCCACGATCCCGATCTTCGCACGGTGAAGCTGCTGGACTTTGGTGTGGCCCACGACGCGGGGGACACCCGCCCCGAGGAAGACCGGCTCATTCTCGGCGACCCGCGCTACCTGCCCCCCGAGCAGAGCCGGCTTCGCGGGGTCGTGGATGGTCGCTCCGATCTGTATGCCCTGGGGATGACCTTCTACGAGGCCGTCACTGGACACCATCCTTTCGAGGACGTGTTCGGTGAGCACCACCGGGTGCTGCTCGAGTGCCAGCGCGAGCGAATGCCTGCCCCGCCCAGCAAATTCCTCTCGGTCAATGCAGAGCCGAGCAAGGGGATGGCGATCGATGCGTTCTTCCGTAAGGCGTGCGCCAAGGATCCCGCGCAGCGGTTTCAGGACGCCCGGGTGATGCAGCAGGCGCTCGCCGAAGTCCGTCGCTACGCCTGAACTCGCCCTCGGTGCACCCCGCAGGGCCCATCAAGGGGTGGGCTTCGCCGGGTCTTGGCCCTTGCGGTACGCGACGTAGCCGGCGATGACCGCGTCGTAGATCCACCCGCCCAGCTTCACCCGGCCGCGATGGTTGAGGTGCTTGAGGTCGGGTGACGCCAGTGGTGGTCGCATGTCACGCCAGCGTATGGCGGAGCCGGGGCCCCCCATCGCCTCGAGTGAGTCGAAGAATGCACACCCGGCTTGTTTGGCGACGATGATCTGCGCCGCGTGAATGAGCTCCACGTGCTTGGCGGTGATCTTGAACTCCAGCGACTTGGCGCGGTCGGTCATCCCGGTGATGAGGCAGGCGACCCCGGGCTTGCCCGCGCGCACCCGGGCGATGGCCTCGGTGTACTCCTGGATGTACTGCTCGCTGGTCAGCTTGCCGGTCGCGGCACGGCGGGTGTCGTTGCCGCCGTACGTGAACACGATGAGGTCGGGGTTGCGCTGCGCGATCTGGCCGGCGATGTGCTCGGGATCCCACTCGAGCATGCGGCGCGTGAAGGCGCCGAGCATGCTGAACTGGTCCCACACCAGGCCGCGGTCCGTCTCGAGCACCACCCCGTACGCGCGGCTGCGACCGTAGCCCACCGCGCGCACCCGGATCTTGTGCGGCCCTGGCTCGACGTCGATGGCGTGATAGCGGTCTTCGAGCTTCTCCGCGCGGGTGTTGATCTGGACGGTCTCACCCCGGTCGACCCGCACATCGAGTCGGCCGCCGCCCTTGGTCGCGGCGTACCAGACCTCGAAGTGCGAGACCTCGTCGCCCAGCTCGTCAGAGCGCGTGGCGATGGTCGTGCTCGCGCCGGACTTGGCCCAAAACGTGGTGCCGCCCAGGCCGTAGTGGCCGTCCTTCTTGCAGCGGTAGGCGATGTAGCAGTGCTGCCACCCGCTGGCGGTGAGCTTCACCCAGCGGTGGAGGTAGTTGGGCATGTAGCGCTGCAGCAAGACGAGCCCCGCGCCGCCATCACCAAAGCGGGTCTGGAAGCGGCCGCGCAACACTCCGGGCAGATCGTCGGCGCCGATCATCGACGAGCCCAGGTGCACCACTCTGACGACCCCTGCGTCGGGCTCATCGTCGTCGAGGGCTGCGAGTCGGTCGTAAAATGGGGCGAGCGCCTCCACGTTCTGCAGGGCGAGGTGCGGGGTGACGTCGTCCTCGGGCCGTGGCTGCCATGCCGGAGGCGGCGGCTCGGTTGGCGGAGGCTCGGTTGGCGGCGGCTCGGGCTGTGGTTCGGCGTTCGTGTCGGGCG
>JAHZJA010001360.1 GCA_022601155.1 Deltaproteobacteria bacterium
GAGGCCTTCGAGGTGCTCAACGACGCCGAGAAACGGCAGCTGTACGACCGCTTCGGGCACGAGGGGCCCTCCCGCGCTGGGTTCTCGGGATTCTCGGGCTCCGAGGAGATCTTCAGCCACTTCGGCGACCTGTTCGGCGATCTGTTCGGCAACCTCGGGTTCGGCGGCCGCCGCTCCGGTGGACCGCAGCGCGGCGGCGACATCAAGGTCCAGCTCGAAATCGGACTCGACGATGTGGTGCAGGGGGCCAACCGCGATGTGGTCGTCCCCCGTCGCGAGAGCTGTGAGACGTGCGACGGCAGCGGTGCCAAGCCAGGAACGTCGGCGGAGTCGTGCCGCCACTGCGGTGGTCGAGGCCAAGTGGTCCACCGCCAGGGCTTCTTCACGCTCCAGACCACGTGCCCGGTGTGCCGCGGCGAAGGCCGCATGATCACCAACCCCTGCCACGATTGCAGCGGGACGGGAGCGGTCCAGCGCGAGACGACGCTGACGGTCAACGTCCCGCCAGGGGTCGATGACGGTCAGACGTTGCGGATCCAGGGGCGCGGTCAGGCGGGCCCCCGCGGCGGCCCGGCTGGCAACCTCTACGTGGTGCTGCGACTGCGGCCCGACTCCCGCTTCGTACGGGACGAGTTCGACGTCCACAGCAAGGTCGAGATCTCGATGTTCCAGGCCGCGCTCGGGTGCGTGGTGGAGGTGGACACGCTCGAAGGCACCGACGAGATCCAGATCAAGCCAGCCACACAGGCCGGTCAGGTGCTGGTCCGACGCAACCAGGGCATCCCCGTGCTGGGCGAGCGTGGGCGCGGTGACCACCACGTCCACGTGGAAGTCACGATCCCCGAAGACCTCACCAAGGAAGAAGCCGAGACGCTGCGGGAGATGGCCGAGTCGCGAGGGGAGCACGTGCAGCCGCCCCGCTCTGGCCTGTTCGGCGGTTTCCGCAAGCGGCGGCGCGGCTGAGGCCGAGGCGCACGCATCCGCTGTGGCTCTGCGGCAGCGCAGCAGCGGCAATGGGCGCGCGCGTCGTGGATCGAGGGACGAGGCAAGGCCCAGGAGCACGGGCGGGTCTCGCGATCGCCATCGCGGCGGCGTGGCTGAGGCGAATTCGCGTCGACGGACCGCGGCGGCGCGGCGCGTGGATGAGACAGAGTCGCGCGGACGGACCGCGGCGTTGCGGTGCGTGGCTGAGGCAAAAGTTGCGCGGGGCGGGGCTCTGCGGCGGAGAGTCACGGACGCAGGCGGCGCGTCGTGCCCCTGGGGCAACGCAGCGGGGCCGCAGACGCGTGCGCGGGGCGGTGGCAGTACGGATGGGTCTGCGGTGCTGGCACCGTCACGCCGGCCGACCGACGGGCTCACAGGCCTCGGGGTGGCCCCACCGCCGACCCGCAGCTATCGTGGGTAGCCTCGTGAAGCCTCCGTTTGCGGTCCATCGGCCTGTGTGGCAGCGAGCCCGACGTTCGTTGGCGCTGGGGTTGCTCACCACGGCGTGCTCGTTCAACTCGGCGACGGGCCGCCTGCAGCTGACGACGGTCTCGGAGTCGCAAGAGGTGGAATTGGGGCGCCAGACGGACGCCGAGGTGGTGGAGGCGCTGGGCCTGTACGACGACGAGCAGCTGACAGCGCTGGTGGAGCGCGTGGGGGCCGAGCTGGCCAGCCACAGCGAGCGGCCCACACTGCCGTGGACGTTCCGGGTGCTGGACGAGCCGGCGGTCAACGCGTTTGCGCTCCCGGGGGGCTATGTCTACGCGACCCGGGGGCTGCTGGTGCATCTGCAGTCGGAGCACGAGCTGGCGGCGGTGCTGGGCCATGAGATCGGCCATGTGACAGCGCGACACGGGGTGGTGCAGCTGCGCAAGAGCCGTGTCGCGGCGGCGAGCGTGGGCGTGTTTCGGATCGTGGATCCGAACCTGCGGCACGTGGGTGGGCTGGCGGCGAGTACGGCTGGGCTCGCCCTGCTCAAGCACAGCCGTGACGACGAGTTCGAGGCCGACACCCTGGGCCTGCGGTACGCGGGCAAGGCGGGGTATGCCCCGGGGGCGGCGGTGGCGGTGTTCGACGTGCTGGTCGGCGTCAGTCGGGTGGAGCAATCGGAGCGGGTCCCCAACTGGCTGTCGACCCACCCCGACCCGGAGCAACGGCGCACACGGGTGCAATCGATGGTCAGTGCGAAGGCACCGACACCGCCGGAACTCGACGAAGACTACCTGGCGATGCTCGATGGGGTGCTGTACGGGGAAGACCCTCGCAATGGCTTCATTGTGGGCACGACGTTCGTACATCCGCGGCAGGGGTTTCGCCTCGACCTTCCCCCCGGTTGGCAGGCGATGCACCAAGGGCCGCGCGTGATGGCTATCTCCGAGGACGAGCAGGCGCTGATGGTGCTGACACCGACGGAGGCAGAGTCGGGGCCCAAGGCACTGGAGGACTTCTTCGCCGACGGCAGCATGGAGCTGGGCGAGCAGTGGAAGGGCCAGGTCGGCGGGTTCCCGGTGACGTCGGCGGGCTTCTCGGTGACGGGCTCCGATGGCGTGCTGATGGGCCTCATCGCGTTCATCGACTACGGTGAGGAAGTGATGGCCTTGGCTGCGATGGGGCCCCAGAAGGGCTGGACCGAGCGCAGTCCGGCGGTGGCGACGACCTTTGCCAGCTTTTATCGCGCGGAGCGGGGACTGGCCAGGGTGGAGCCGATGCGGGTCCGGACGTCGGCGCTGTCGGCCGACACGACGCTGGCCAAGGTCGACGAGGCCCACCCCTCGGCGATCGAGCTGTCGCGCTTGGCGTTGCTCAATGCGGTCGATGCCGAGGCGGTGCTGGCCGAGGGGACGGTGATCAAGCGGGTGGAGGGCTTCAACCCGAGGGCCGTAGAGCCGTCCACGCCATCCGCTCCTGGCACTGCGCCGTGATCGACGACATTCGATTGTTCAGCATGTAGGCGACCGGAGTGCTGTCGATGTTGAGGATGACGTCGGTGGGGGGACCGTCGGCGGTGACGGTCTGCGACCCGGCGACCAGCGCATGACGCCCGGGGATGCCGGTAGGGCAGGGGTCGAAGCCCGGGCACACCCCATCGCTGGTCAGCCCCAAGCCGACACCGAAGACGTCGACCGAACGTGCGTTGCTGGCAATGAAGTATGGCGGTCCCTCTTCGGGGTGGGGCATCAATGCGAACCCGCCCCAGATGCAGCCGTTGATGGTCTGTTGCGGGAACACCAGGACTTCGGAGCAATCGATGCCCGGCGGAGGCATGAGGGTCTCGCCGAATTCGAGGATGAGCTCGGGGCGTGCTCCGTCGCAGTTGCAGCTGCCGCAGCTGGTGTGCTCGACTGCTCCGTTGGGCAGGGTGAGGTTCGGTCCAAGGGGGAACAGCAGCGCGTCTCCACTGGCACAGTCCGGAGGCGGTGGGGGGCCTCCGTCGACGGTCACCATCAGCTCGATCCGGCGATTGGGGTGCCCCTCACATGTCATGGCTTCACCGCTGGAGGCCTCGACATCCGTCGTGGCGGGAGCGTCGTTGCCGGTCGAGCTGGTGAGCACGGGGTCGTCGCTGCTGGACGGGCCGTCACGAGAATCGTCGAACGCCGCGTTGCCACTGGAGCACGCAACGAGCCCCAGCACGGCCGTCGCGCTGACCATCCCCATCCGCATCCATGAACATCATATCCCGTGCGCACACCAGGGGGGCCCTGACGTTTGGGGGCTCGGCCGGTTGAATGTGCGCTGCGTTCGTTGCTGTAGGGGGTGGCCTGATAACGGACCTTCAGGCGGCTTCAGCCCAAGGCGTGTCGGTCTCGAGGCGCTCGAGCCACTGCGCGGAGCTGTCTGCGTCCCATGGAGGCATGAGATGGATTCCCGTGGACGCACGAACGCCGCGAAGGTGGCTGTCGAGCGCACGCAGGTCGGACAGGGTTTCCCCTCGATTGACGTCGCCGAGGGACGGTCGTGCCCCGGCTTGGTAGGCGCGACACGGTCCCCACTGGTGCTGTTCAAAGGGTCGCGACGCGGCGGAGTCGTGGACCTCGTCGTCGAGGTCGTCGTCGTCGTCCCAGTCGTCGGGGAGCGAGTCGGCATGGACGGCGGCCAGCTCGGGGCCCAGGACGGTCATCCACGACACGGTGCGCAGGCGTTGGACAAGCGCGGTGGCGTACAGGCCAAAGGGGTCGCCGACATCGACGCCCAGCAAGCGTCGCGCCCGAGCCGAAATCGCGGGAAGCGAGCGGTCGAAGGTAGAGCCGTGAAGCGACGCGCGGACGAACCGTGGTCCGACGGTGGCCCAGGCCACCGCGTCCCCGGCCCGCACCGCGATCGCACGGGCGCGCGCGACGAGATCATCGAGGTCGTGATCGGCGGGAACGGTGAGGACCAGCGAACACCCGCGCGCGCGCGACGGGGCGGAGGTCCAGCCCAGCGAGCACGACGCGGCGTACTCGGGAAGGTGGTCGGGATCGTCGGCATCGAGCCAGCGCTGGATGGCCCACGCGATCGGATGGGCGGGGTCGGGTCCGCGACACGCGGCATGGAAGGCGCGCCTGAGCGAGAGCACATCGGCCGGTTGGGCAGCACGGGGCCGGCCTTGGTGTTCTCGGTTGTCCTCGACGACGGGGAGCGAGGTCTGCAGACCGTCGACCAGCTGCTCCCACGCCCCGATGGCGACCCCCGGGTCGTCGCCGTGCTGGAGGGCCAGCAGGATCTCGATGCCGGGCCGGACCAGGGCGACGGGCGTGCGCTGCCACGGGTCGAGCACCACGGTGCGATCGCGGCCGGTCAAGACCACTGCTCCAGGGGCAAGCGCGCGGACTCGACGGGGATGCGGGTCTGGGTGGTGGCGATCACGGCGCCCCAACGGTCGAGGCAGGCAAGATCGCTGGGGCTGATGCCGTCGATGGCGGTGCTCCACACGGTGCGAAAGCGGGAGGTCCGGAGGTACAGCGACAAGAAGTCGAGCGGGCTGACTTCGGGGTTGCCGCCTTGGTAGTGGGCGACCTGGGCCTGGTCCCAGACCGAGAGCGGGCGCTCGCGCAGGGCCTCGAGCTCATCCTCGTGGGCGTCGGCCAACGCGGCCCAGCGCTCGCCATGCTCGACCAGCGGGGTCGCCACCAGTGACGACATGCCCAGGGCCTCGAGCGCAGCGGTCTGGCCGTCGTCGAGTCGCGCGAACAACACCTGCCACGCGTCGCGCCAGGGGGCGCGGGCAACGGCAGGGAGGTAGTCGTCGACGATGAAGTCGTGCAATCGGGCCGCGGCGGCGTCGTCCTGGTCGGCCGCGACGGCCTCGAACAGGGCGGTGAACACCGAGGCCAGGGCCGACTCGTA
>JAHZJA010001361.1 GCA_022601155.1 Deltaproteobacteria bacterium
AGGCCGATGGGATCTGCAGGATTTGGTGCCCTGGGGAGCCTTGCAACGCGCAAGCGCACCCTGACGGCTGCCCCCAGGGGGTGGAGGCGTGCTTCGTCTCCGCGACGTTCGACAGCTACGCCGAGGCCTGCGCAAGCTGCTGCGAAAGCCGTTATCACGAGCCTACGGGCGAATACGCCTGCTGGGACCCTGCCTTCAACCTGTGTCGCTATCCCACCGACTGCGGCCTGCCATTGTGGTGAGCGCCAACGACGAGGCACGGCCCCAGGCCCGGAAACCTGGGCACAACGGCAGGATTTGTGATCCACCTTCTGGGCAAACCTCGGTAGCGATGTTAATCCTGGTGTCGATGATCCGTAAGAGCATCGTTGGAACTGTTGCCTTGCTGTTGGCTTTCGCGGGCGGCTGTGCCGAAGAGGAGACGCAGACGTCCGGCATCGATCGTGCCCGCCAGGACATGCAACCGCTGGTCGAGGCCGCATGCGATTGGATGTTCGGCTGCTGTTCCAGCGGCGAGCTGGTCTATCAGGTCGGCAACTTCACCGTCGATGCCGATGACTGCACGGTGCGTCTCATCGATGCGATCGAGACGGGTCTGCCACTGGAGCTGGAGCAGGGGGGCCTGTCCTCCGACCCGGCCGAAGATCTTCTGACGCTGGCGCTGTCGATCAACGAAGGACGCGTCGTCGTCGACCGTGCTGCCGTGCAGGCCTGCGCCGACTCCACTTCGAGCCGCGCCTGCAACATCGCCGACCCCGTCACTGGCCCGGTCGGTCGTTGCACCCCCAGCGCGGTCGAGGTCGAGGCCGACCCCTGCGAGCCCATCGAGATGTTCACGGGGCGGCAGCAAGCGGGCGAGCAATGCGACGGCCCTTGGGAGTGCGAAGAGGGTCTGCGCTGCGTCGACTTTGGAATCTCGGGTGTGTGCGCCTTGCGTGCCGCCGAGGGTGAGAACTGCTTCGCCGATGCCGAGTGCGACCAGGGGCTCATCTGCGGGTACGAGAGCGGGACCTGTGCTCCCGGGGCTCTGTCCGGGCAGCCGTGTGCATTCAGCGACCCGTTGAGCCCGGTGCCGGGTACCGAGTCGATCCGCTGTGCCGACGGCCTCACGTGCGATGCCATCGCGCTGGTCTGCGCCGGCGCCTTCTGCTCGCCGGGCTCGCCATGTAGCGACATCTTCAACGACACCGACTGCCCCGCGGACACGTGGTGCGTGGGCAACTCGCTCACCCAGCCCTCGTGCCAGGCACCGGGCAACCTGGGCGCGGCCTGCTTCAAGGCCGAGGACTGCCAGACCAACTTCTGCGATCCACTGTCGGAGACCTGCGGAAGCCTGCTGGGTACGGGCGACACCTGCTTCGGCAACTTCGAGTGCGACTCGGGATTCTGCTTCAACGGCCTTTGCCAGCAGTCGTTCGAGCCGGGCATGCCGTGCATGAGCCTGTTCGACGAGGAGTGCAGCGGAGGCTTCTGCGATCAGGTCCCGATGAATCCCATCTGCCAGCCGTACGCGGCCGAGGGCGGCGAGTGTCTGGTGGGGAACGAGTGCGATCCCGGCGCCAACATCTCCTGCGTCGATGGAGTCCGCCTCCGCGAGCCGTTCCCCAACGGCACGACCTGCTTCGACGGTTCTCAGTGTGAGTCGCTGGCGTGCTTCCAGGGTGAGTGCGTCGAGGGGGCCGTCGTGGGTGCACAGTGCTTCACCGACGGGACGGAGGAGCCGTGCATCGTGGGCTCCTTCTGCCAGACCGCGCTGCCCACCGACGTGATGGGCATCTGCACTGCGCTGCGGGCATCGGGTGATGCCTGCGACAGCGGCAACCAGTGCTGGGGCGACTGCATCGTTCGCTTCGGTCGCCAGATGTGCGACTCGACGCCGGCGCTTGCCCTGGGCGCGGCCTGGTGTGATGGCGTCGAGTAGAGCCTCGCCCGTGACCCTACGGGCGGCCTAGCCCCGCCCGTGCCGCAGACAGACCCGAGCCGAGACGCTCGGGTCTGTTCAATTGGGCTGGGGTTAGGCTCGCCTGTCGGCCCACGGACGTCGTGTCACTCGACGGCGACAGGCTCGTACGTCAGATCGTCGACGACCGTCGTACCGCCTTGCGTTCCCATCGTTCCGTATTCACCGTCGAACACGGCCACCGCATCGTACTGTCCGAAGTCGGGGTCCCACTGCGCCACGCTCGACGTCGTCTCGCCGAGTATGCGTCCCGTGCTCGGGTCCGAGACCACCGCACGAAAGTTCCCGCGGATGGCGTCGATCTCGAGCGTCAGCGCGTACCAGGTGCCCTCCACGATCGGCGGCGCGGTGATGACCGCGTTCAAGGCACCGGGTCCGCCGGCCCCACTGCTGACGAACAGGTACCAGTTCCCGTCGCCGAAGGCGTAGATCACCGCGTGCGGGTTGAGGTTGAAGTCGTCTTCGGGCCCGCTCTGCAGCACGCCCACCGCGATGGGCCATGGTCCGCCGGGTGCGTCGGAGAACTGGTCGATACGAACCCGTGCCGTCACGCGGTGCCCCGAGCTCGGATCGAACTCGGCCAAGATGCCCTGGCTGGTTCCGATCGCGTCGAGCAGCTGCACCGCCTGGGTGGGCTGGCCGTCGACGTCGGTCGTCTCCACGACCAACGCGGTGGGAGACGGAACGGTAGGACGGTCGATCCGCGTGACGACATCCAGCCATGGCGCGTTGGGGAGCTGACCCGGGGTGGAGTCCTCGAAGTCCTCCGAGAGCCCGGGGGCGTCCGCTCCCGTCGTGGAATCACCGACGTCACTGGAGTCGGGGTCCGTCGACGATGTTGCCGATGTCGTCCCCGTCAGCTCGGGCGATGTGCTGGTGCTGGGGTCGGTGGTGGTCGTAGCGGACGAAGTCGGCTCGACACTGGTGGATGATGCGTCCGCGGTGGACGACGACTGCTCGCTGTCGTCGGCCGTGCACGACAGCGCGAGTGCCAAGAACAATCCTGGAGTCAAAGAACTTTGCACGGGGCGAAGACTCGACCCTCACGCCCTCGGTTTCGGTGAACCATCCCAAACCGCGGGCGAGGGATGAGCCCTCGATGCCATGCTCGCGTGCGCCGACTATTCCTCGCAGGAATAGACTTGCTGCTGCGCCGTCTCGATCATCACGTCGGCGAGGTGGGTATGCCCGGCCGCGTTGGGGTGGATGAGGTCGTTCATCCATCCGTCGAAGCTCGCGTCGTAGTGCGGGCAGCCCGAGTCGTTGACGTAGTGCCCGTGCCCCAAATACGAGGGGTGCTGATCGGCGATGAACGCCCACTGTCGCGAGTTGGCGCGCTCGGTCAGCGCGTCGTTGTGCTGATGGAGCAGCATGATCTTCGTCTCGCTGACGAAGTAGGGCGCCGCCGTGCAGTCGTCGAACGGGTTGTACTGCGTGTTCATCATCAGCGTGACGCCGTCGGGGAAGTTGGCCTCGTCGCCGAAGAAGTCGAGGATCTCTTCCCACGCCTGCGCCACCACGGGACCGGTGGTGTTGTTCCAGCCGTCGAGCGCGGCCTGGTCGGACAAGAAGATGTACTGCGCCAGGTCGTTGCCGCCGATGTAGATCATCACGAACACGTGGCCGGGCATCCCGACCTCGACGTTGAAGATCTGTGACTGCGAGACATCGGTGGTGACCGCACCGCTGACCGAGAGGTTTTGGTAGACGACGGGGCCGACGTTCTGGTCGAGGTAGTCGGCGACCAACCGCGGCGCGCAGTCGGACGAGTCGACCCCGCCCACGCCGAAGCACGCGGCGATACTGTCGCCCAAGACGACCATGCGGGCCGGAGGCGGCTGGCACACGCCCTCGCCTCCGCCCGTCGAGGTGTCGTCGTCGGGTGGAGTACCGGTGGTGGTGGGCACGGAGCCGGTGTCCATCCCGGTGTCATCGGGGTCCATTCCCGAGCCCGAGGCCGGCATCGTCGTGCCCGCGTCGGTGGCCGGCATACCCGTGGCACCCGTGGTCCCGTCCTCGCTCTCGCCGCTCATGCCGTCGCCGGCGTCCGAAGTGCCACACCCCGTCAACAGCCCGCAGCCCACTGCCAATACCCGAATCCAACGCATGTTCATGGTCGCCTCTTCACCCCGCAAGGGCGGCCCCACGGTACCACCCGAACCGAGCCCGGCGGTTGTTCCCGACAATAATGAACGGCAGGCACGAGCTGTGACGGACGTCACGAATGAGTCGGAGGTGGGACCGGATCACCGCCGAGTCGTTGTGCATCCCGCCATCATGACCGCCATGTGGCGTTCCAGTTTGATTGCGATTGCATTGGTGGTGGTTGGGTGTGGTGCCAGTCGTTCCACGATGCGGCAGGCGCCAGCGGCGAGCTTCGAGCAGGAGGTCGACGTGGCGTGGTGGGAGGCCGTGGCGCGCCCCGAGGTCCTGTACTTGATGGCGGAGTGGGCGTCGGTCACCGCGGAGCCGGGGTCGGTCTGTCCCTCCGTCCACCGCAACGGATCGGTGGACACGATCGAGGGGGGCTGTACCGACAAATTTGGGAAGGCGTGGACCGGACGAGCGCGACGCCTACGAGTCGACGGTGGCTTCCAGATCCGGATGAAAGACTTCGGCCACGACAAGGCCCGCTACTCGGGTCGCGTGCAGGTGTTCGAGGACGGGCATCGCTTCGACATGGATCTGGTCTACGAAGGAACGGATCTGACGTCGGTCGAGGGCGTCTCGCCGAAGTGGCTGGCCTTCGATGTCAGCGGCGAACGAGCGCCCGACGGTCGATGGCGGGGCGAGGGCAAGCTCGCTGCGGACGGGCACGGCCGGGTGAAGATGAAGGCCAGCGACCTGGCGTTCGACTCGGCGTCGTGCAAGACCGAGCCGCTGTCGGGGACGCTGCAGCTGTGGGCCGGAGGCCACGCGGTCGAGGTCGACTACGACGGTCGTGGCGACTGTGACCCGGTGGGCACGGCTCGGTGGTCGCGCGACGGTGTCGACCAGGGAGAGCTCGAGGGGATCTCGGGGGGACTCGACTGCAACCCCACGCCATCGCAGGACAGCCCCGCGCCCGCGGCACTGTTGTTGGTGCTGGGCGTGTCGCGACGGCGTCGCCGACGACGGTAGCGGGTCGGTGTTGGCGCGGACGAGGCCGTCACGGTGGCGCGCATGCAATCGCGACGGCGCGCACACGGGGCGAGCTATCGAGCAACAGCAGCTCCAGGCCTTGGTCGGTCTCGCGGAAGGTGAGCAGTGGCGCACCGTCGCCGGGCAGCAGAGCCACAGGCGTGGATTGGTGCGAACCCACGGCGTAGATGGCCCCGTCGTCGTGCCACACGAACAAGCCACGGCCACCAAACGTTGCGGCCTTCATCCCGTTGCTCGATAGCGCCCACGGTCCGACGCCACTGACCCCGCCCAGAGGGTGGGCCCGAGTCTGGTGGCTATGCACGGTGGGCCGCCCGTCGTTCGTTTTCACCTCCAGCCAGCGCACCGCGGCCGCGGCCGCAGTGGTGGGCGGGGTGGAGCGATCACCAAAATCGGTATAGGTCGTGTCGACCAGCGGGCGCCAGGCGACAGCGATGCCCCTGGGGCCGCTCGCGGTGAGGGCCAGATCGACCGACGTTCGCTGCGACAGCTCGGCCACCCCGACGGGGACCTCGACCTCGTCGACACTCACCGTACGACGACCGGTGAAGTCCATCGAGAGCATCACCCGAAGGCGACCTCCCTGGCGCTCCAGCCACGCCACCGCCGGCTGCCCGTCGTGCGTGACGGCCAGCCGCACATCCCACGTCGTCTCGGGAACGCCGAGGTCGTAGACGTGGGCCTCGTTGGCGTCGTCGAAATCGACGACCTGCCACGTCGTGCCCGAGTGGGCGAGCACGAAGCGGTGGCCCTCGTGTCCGTCGACGGCCTGCTCGGGGTACAGCGCCTGTCCCGACCAGCGGACGGCCCCACCCGCCCGAGCCTGCACCCCGAGCTGTCTGTCGCCCGACACCGGGAACAGACTGCTCGCGGTCGAGGCGGAGATCCGTGAGCCGGGCGGTGACTCGATCGGCGTGCCGAGCGAGTGGACGTCGAACCACGGGAAGGAGGTGCCTCCGGTGAAGGCATCGAAGCCTCCGCGGTGCGGCGCGTGAAAATACTGAGGCGCTACCGCGAGCAGGCCCGGGTGTATCGCGGGAGTCTCGAGCGCGCGCGTGGTGAGGACGCAATCGCTGGGGATGGGCGTGACCGCGGCGTGGCGCGGTGGCTCGGCCTCGAGCGGATCGGGCAGGGGCATCGCGGTCGGCGACGGCGATGGGCCCGGCGGCGGCTCCGTGGAGGTGCACGCCAGGGGAAGAGCGACGGCGAGGAGGGTCGAGGAACGCATGAAGGCGAGCTGTGTCAACGAACCACAGACGACCGCTGGTCTGCGAGGTTGCACGACCGCGCCGTGAGGATCAGTAGATGAACGCGTCTTCGCCGTGGGTGACGGTCACCACCAACACGGTGTCGGCGGTCAGCGCCGGAGGCAGGGCCGCATACGCGGTGAAGATGCTCTGCGCGTGCATGTCCGCGTAGGCGATGACATGCAGGATCTGTTTGACCCATTGATGGCGCGGCGCCACGTTGGCGCTGCTGTCGAGGACGTCTTCGAGCTTGTCGACGAGGATCTCCTCCGCCTGCATCACGGTGTACGGATCTTCTTGGGGGAAGCCGACCGCTCGCGTCACGCTCACACCCACCGTCAGGCCGCCGATGTCGACCAGCAGATCGGTCTTGGTGCCCATGTCGTCGAGGTATTGGACGGTGCCCTCGGTCTCGAGCAGTGTCGCTCCCTCGCAGCGGGCCAGCACCTCGAACGCGATCACCTCGGAGTGGAGCGAGCTACCGCCCAGGTTGCCGGCGTCGAAGACCGCCTGCCCGTCGGGCGTGAGTTGGTCGTAGTCGAAGCCCTCGCGCCGAAAGTCGATCGCGTTCTCGAACGAGAACGGGCTGGCCGATCGCAGCTCCATCGCATCGATCAGCCCGCACTCGCCCGACAGCGTGCCCAGCCCGTCGTCGCCACCGGTCGAGGCGGCGGGTCCGGTGGAGTCGAGCCCGGTCGTGCTGGTGGTGGTGGGGTCGGAGCCCGTCGAGCCGTCGGTCGTGGTGCCGGTCGACGACGGAGCGTCGTTGGTCGTCGTGGCGGGCGGGGAGGCCGTGGTGCCCTCGGGCACGCTGGTCGATGACATCGCGGGGGGGGCTGCGGTGGTCCCCGCCGGCTCACCCGCACCCGGTTGGCACCCCAGCAACAATCCAAATCCCCAAAGACCCGCCCGCACTCGGTCCGTTCCCACCTCCACAGCTTGGCGCCGTCGCGACCGTGGATCAACCGGGATGTCGTACCCTGATGCCATGCCCGTGCCCGGCCCCCATCAGCTCATCGCAGCCGAGGTCTCGCTGTTCTCTGGCAAGGCACGCGCATACCTCCGCTACAAGGAGATCCCATTCGAGGAGGTGCAGTGCACGCGCGAGGTCATCGAGACGGTGGTGCGCCCGCGCACCGGACTCCGGATGGTTCCCGTGCTGATCACCGATGAGGACGTCGCGGTGCAGGACACCACCGCGATCATCGACTGTTGCGAGGCGCGGGTGACCACGCGTGGGGTCTACCCCCCAACTCCGCGGCAGCGCCTCGCCGCGCTGCTGCTGGAGGTGTACGGCGACGAGTGGTTGTTGCTGCCCGCGATGCACTATCGCTGGCACTACAAGCGCGCCAACCTGAGATTCATCATGCGGGAGTTCGGGCAGCTGATCGCGCCGCGCTTGCCGGCGGTGCTGCACCCGTTGGCGGGCCTGCCCTTGGTCGCCTACTTCGGTGGTGCCTACGGTCCCGTGCTCGGGGTCACGCGCCACAACCGGCAGGCGATCGAGCACTGGTACCAGGCATTCTTGCGGGCATTCGATGCGCACCTGGCCGAGCATCGCTACCTGCTGGGCGACCGCCCGAGTGTGGGTGACTTTGGGTTGATGGGCCCGCTGTACGCCCACCTGTATCGCGACCCCTACCCGGGCCGGATGATGCGGACCACCGCGCCGCGCGTGGCTCGGTGGGTGGAGCGGATGAACGATCCCCCCGCGACCATCGGTCAGTGGTGTGCCGACGACGAAGTTCCGCCGACGCTCGATCCCATCTTTCGGATGCTGTTCGATGAGATGTGGCCAGTTGTCGAGCAGACCGTGGCGCTGGTCCGCGAGTGGGTGCGCGACCATCCCGACCGGTCGCGGATGTCACGTTTCGTGGGCCGTCATGGGTTCTCGATCGGAGGGTCAAGAGCGACTCGGCGGGCCCAGAGCTTCACGCAGTGGATGGTGCAGCGGCCGCTGACGCACTATCGAGGGTGCTCGACCTCGGAGCGCGATGCGATGGACACATGGTTGAGCCGGGTGGGGGGACGGGACGCCATGCAGCTGCAGGTTCCCGTGTGGCTGGAGCGGCGGGACGACAACCGGCTCTACCCTGCGGCCGAGCCCTCGCAGGCCTCCGGCTGAGCACTGTCACCGTTTGCGCAACGGCATGTTGCGACAGTTGCCCTCACTCGGCGCGGACGAACGAGGTACGTCTACCTCACCATGCCGAACGTCGCCGTCATCTACTACTCGTCCACCGGGACCAACGAGGCCACTGCCAACGCCATTGCCGAGGG
>JAHZJA010001362.1 GCA_022601155.1 Deltaproteobacteria bacterium
ATTCCCGGGTTTTTGGACGAATGTCGTGGCCTCGTGAGCGGGGCGCCCTTCGGACCTGGTGAACGGTGTCTGCGTGACAGTCAGGCGAAGGCCTGGAGCAGCCACAGCGCGACCATTCCCAGCCCCAATGTCGCCGCGACGTTGCGGGTGCGCCAGGCAACGGCCACCGCGATCGCGGCCGCTCCGAGCCGTACATCGATGCCCTCGGCGCCCGCGCCCATGAGAGTGGAGGCCACGAGCACGGGGAGGATGGCGGCGGGAACTCGCCGCAGAGCGCTGCTGCGGTGGGTCGCGCCCGGGCGAGGGGCGACCAGTGGCACTGCGCGCAAGGCGTAGGTGCATGCGCCGACGAGCACGATGGCCAGCATCATGATGGGGTCGTTCTCCTGTCGAGCCAGATGCCCGCGCCGAGACCCGCTGCGCCCGCGCCCAGCAGGGCGGCGGACGGCGGCACCCAGGCGTGCAGTCCGAGGTATGCCAGCACCGAGACGATCGCGACGGCGCCGTCGGTCCCTTCACGGAGGGTGGGAACGGCGAGGGCGATGAACGCCAGCGGCGCGGCGAAGTCGAGCCCGAGCGACGGGGGCGCAGCCACGCCGAGGGTGGCTCCCAACGCGGTCCCCAGCTGCCACGAAAGCCACAGCGTGCATCCGGCCCCCAGGTAGAACGCGGTGCGGTGGGGCTGCTCGCCGGGCTCGGACCAGCGAGTGGTGGACAGGGCGAACGCTTGGTCGGTGACCAGGTAGGCCAGCGCCGCCCGCCGCAGCCGCGGCAGGTGGCCGAACGGCTCGGCCAAGCTGGCGCTGTACAGCGACAGCCGCAGGTTGATCACGACCGCGACCACCACCAGCGTCACGATGGATGCGCCGCTGGAGGTCAGCTCGATCACGGCCAGCTGCGACGCTCCGGCAAACACGATCACCGACATGGCGACGGCCTCGAGCGCCGACATCCCAGCCTCGGTCGCGGCCACCCCCGTGGCAATGCCGAACGGGACGATCCCCAAGGCCAGGGCCGCGGTGCGACGCATGCCCAACAACCACTCGGCGCGTGCCGTCACAGCGACAGCTCCATGCTGAGATCACCGCGGTCGTACTTGGGGTGCGGCCCGCTCCGCGTGACCCGGAACCCGAACTGCCGATACAGATTGATCGCAGGCACGAGGGTGGAGTTGGTGATGAGGTGGACGGTGGACACGCCCAGCCCCCGCGCGCGCTCGATGGCGGCCTCGAGCAGCTTGGCGCCGATGCGCTGACCTTGCCACTGCTCGGTCACCGCCATCTTGGTCAGCTCGCACCCGTGCTCGTCGCACAGCAGGGCGCAGGTGCCGACGATCTCCTCGCCGACGCGGGCAAACAGGATCGCTCCACCCCCTTCGATGATCGTGCCCGGGTTGGCGAACAACTCGTGGTCGACCGGTTCGACGGTGAAGTACTTCTCGAGCCACTCGAGGTTGAGGCGGGCAAAGTGCTCCGCCAGCGCAGGCTCGAACTCGATCACCTCCACCCGGTCCAAGACTCGTGAGCGCTGACGGTCGGCCACGCGCTCGCTGAGGCTCTGCACGGCCAGGGCACTCTCGAGTCCTTGCACTGCGGTAAGGATGTCGATGCCGCCGTAGTCGACCGCGTCGCGCATGCTGCCCTCGATGTCCTCCCACAGCTCGCGCAGCTGCGGCAGCATGGTCCGGCCCTCGTCCGACAACGAGACCAGCCGCCGTCGTTCGTCCTCGGTGTCGCGCGAGACCTGCACCAGACCGCGATCGCTGAGGCGGCGCACGGTCTGACTGACGGCCGCGTGGGTGAGACCCAGGGCGCGGGCGCACTCACCCACCGTCAGCTCGCCGCGGTCGGCCACCACCCGAAACACGGGAAACCACCGCGGCTCGAAGTTCAGCTGGGCCGTCCGGTACACGACCACGCCGCTGCTCATGATGCGGTCGCTCAAACGCCGCAGGCGGCTGCCGAGGGCGAGCAGCCCAAGTTCATCGATGAAATCCATCACGAATTACTTCTGTAAGGCGTTGTATAAATACATATGGGTATCCCGTAACCATGTCAAACGCTTTGAAACACTAAAGATATTGTCTGGTGCGTTCGGGCGAGATTGGTTGCGTTACGCCGTTGGCGCCAAGGGCGCCTTTCGGGTGTCGCGCACGGCGCGAAAGCCCACAGATCGGCCGCTGGCTCGCGTCCCCAAAGAAGCCGACCCGGTGCCTCGCGCTGCTCCCTGGTGTGATGGCGAAGCTCGGGCGCCGACGGGCGGTTCGGGTTTGCCATCCCAGGGGGGCGGCGAGGTCGCCTCCGCGACCGCCGAGCCCGGGACGGTCGTGGCGGGTATTCCACGCCTGCGTCGGGTTGCCCCGCGTCTGGGCCGAACAGGTGGTTGCCGCCGCGCTATCGTCCGCCGCGATGACCAACGACCAATCGGGCGGTGACCAGTCGGAGCTGTCACGCCGCGCGCTGCTGGGTGGCGCCGCGTCATTGATGGTGGCCGGAGGATGCGCGGGGGCGTTGACCGGTCCGCCCATCGTTCCCGTCTCGGGCCCGGCGGTGGATCCCGAGGCGACGCTCACTCGGATCGCGTTCGGATCGTGCCTCGATCAGGAGAAGCCGTCGCCGATCTTCGATGCGATCATCGAGTACGAACCCCAGCTGATGCTGATGTTGGGCGACAACGTCTACGCCAACGCGGAGGACGAGGCGACGCTCCGTGAGGCCTACGCGGCGCTCGGCAGCAACGAGGGCTTCGTACGGATGCGCGAGTCGACTCCGCTCATCACGACCTGGGACGATCACGACTACGGTCGAGACGACGTGGGCTCGGAGCATCGGCAGCGCGAGATGTCGCAGCGGGTCATGCTGGACTTCTTCGGGGAGCCGGCCGACTCGCCCCGCCGCACGCGACCGGGGGTGTATCGGGCCGACGTGGTGGGACCGCCGGGTCGGCGGGTGCAGGTGCTGACTCTCGACACCCGCTACTTTCGCAGCGAGCTACGACGGGTCGCAGCGCGGGGCCGCTATCTGCCGAGCGACGACCCGAGCGACACCATGCTCGGTCAGGCGCAGTGGACTTGGCTCGAGCAGCAGCTCCAGCAGCCCGCCGTTGTGCGGCTGTTGTTGTCGAGCGTGCAGCTGCTCTCGAACGATCACGACTACGAGAGCTGGGGCGTGATGCCGCTGCAGCGCGAGCGGTTGTTGTCGCTCATCGGCAGTACGGGGGCACATGGAGTCATCGTACTCAGCGGCGATCGGCATCATGCCGAGCTGTCGGTGCTGGAGGACGGTGCGCCGGGCTATCCGCTGTACGATCTGACTTCGAGCAGCTTCAATCGACCTCGTGCGCACCCGCACGAAATCAACCGCCATCGGGTGGGCCCAATGGTCGACGTGTCCAACTTCGGAACGATCGACATCGACTGGGACACCGGGGTCATCGTGCTGCGAATTCGAGACGAGCAAGGACTCGCGCGGTTGGAGCACGGTACGTGGGTGGAGGCGCTCGCCCCGAAACCGTCGGCGTGACTACCCATTGAGCAGGTATCAAAGGCGCCCCGAGCCGTTGAACCTGCTTGGGGATCGTTGTTTGCGGTAGGAGCGAGACGTATGCTCGACCTCGATGACGAGACGGCTGACATTGTGCACGGGATTGGTGGTGACCCTTGCTGCATGTGGACCCAACGGGGGTGCAGCCGACGAAGCGGGGGCGGAGGGAGAATCGGGCGGCGTGGCCACCGACGGCGCTGCGACTGGCATGGCGACCGATGGGATGGGCACGGCGGGCGGTAGCGCCGACGAGACGGGCGACACCTCGACCGAGCCACTGCCGCCACCGCCCTCGACCGGGCTGGAGATCGTGGAGGTCACCGTCGACCAGGGCATTCGGATCCCGGTCGCCCGCGACAGCGCACTGGTCGGCCCGACCGAGCGCAATTCCGCCGTCTTGCAAAATCGTCCGGCCGTGGTTCGAGCCTTCTACGAGACCGACCCGGGCTACGTGACGCGGAGTATCTATGCGGTGCTGACCATCGAGCATCCCGACGGGACCACGGTGCCGTACGAGAGCTTCGTCAACACGTCGGCCGAAGACTGCAGCGCGTTCCCTTACATCTACGAGTGTCGCTACTCGAGCCCGTCGGGGTCGTTCATCTGGCGGATCGAGCCCGAGGACATGGTCCCCGGTGTGGTCTACAGCATCGAGATGTTCGAGACGTCGCCCGGGCACGAGGACGATGTCTCCGACAAGAGCTCGATCTTCCCCGCCGATGGCGGTGCCATGCAGATCGGGATCGAGAACAGCTACATGAAGATGCGGGTGGTGGTGGTGCCGTTCGACCACGACATCGACCCGGAGTGCGCTGAGGCTCCAGATCTACTCGCCGAGTTCGGGACCGACTATCACGGCAATCCCCGGACGGTGGCCGACTACTTCGCCGAGCGTCTGCTGGCCCAAAATCCCGCTGACGAGGTCGAGATCATCGTCCACGACGTGGTCCCGTACTTCGGCAATGCGCAGCAGGGCTTTGGCATCCTCGACACCCTGCAGCAGATGCGGTTCCAGGAGGGCGCGCCGCCCGAGTACTACTACTACGGCGTGATTCGGCCGTGTGGCGGCGGACCCGAGTTCTCGGGCATCGCCCAGCTGGGTGGCCCGTCGCAGGGCCAGGCTGCACAGCGGGTGGGCTGGGGCGTCTACCACGGCAGCGTGAGCACCACCGCCGAGACCTTCGTGCACGACATTGGCCACGAGCAGGGCCGCTTTCACATCGCGTGCTCCGGGGAGGAGGGTGGTCCCGATCCGTCGTACCCCGACCACCCCGAGGGAGACACCGAGGGCTTTGGGATCGATGTGATCAGCAATCCCGTGTCGATCAATCCCCCCAGCTCGCACGACTACATGACCTACTGTGGAACCACGTGGGTCAGTGAGTGGGCGTGGCACCTGGTCTCGCCGTGGATCGCCGAGATCAGCTCGTGGGAGCAACAGGCCAGTCGGGCGCCGACCCGCCCGCTGTTGGTGGGCACGGTCCGCGCCGACGGAACCTCGAGCTTCTATCTCACCGAGGGCTGGTTCGACGAAGACAGCGCCCGTGAGGGTCACACCGTGCGGTTCTTCGAGGATGGCGCGCTGCTGTCGGAGACCGCCGCGCAGTGGGTGCACTGGGAGCGCTCGGAGGACTACAACGTCATCGTGCCGCTGCCCGTGGAGGATGCGACGCGCATCGACACGTTGTCGTGGCACACACCGCAGGCCGAAGGAGACATCGACCGCGCCTCGCTGCGCTGGGTCCGTCCGACGTCGCTGGTCGAGTAGAGGCGGTCGGACGGCGCGGGGCTCAGCTCGGGGAGCGGGTGGCCAGGTGGCGCCCCGCTCGTCAGCGTCGACGGGTGAGCGAACCGAGCACGATCGGCGAGCCACGGGGCGAGCATCGCGATGGTGACGGGCCCGTGCGCAGATGCGGTGTCCTCCGCAACGAACGAGGGCGAGCCCCGCTTTGGTTGGCTCGCCCCGTCTGGTGCGTGGGTGGGC
>JAHZJA010000116.1 GCA_022601155.1 Deltaproteobacteria bacterium
CGGAAAGGAGCCGATGGTGACGCACTCGGTCGAACACTACTCGAACGGCACTGCGCCCCAGGTCGAGTCCGCGATGTGGGATGCCAAGAACCTGGTGGATTCGAGCCTCAACAAGACGAAGAGTCTCGATTCCGTGGGGGTCCACAATTGGATGGTCAACGACGCCGGCTGGGTTCGACCCGACGGTAGTGCCGTACTCACCTTCACCCCGTTCGGAACGTCCAACGCCTGCTGAGGCGGTGGGCAATTCACTGCAACCGGAGTTCATCATGAGCAAAGCACGTGCCAAACTCGACGCAATCCTCGAAGGCTTGGGCTCTCGAGCCGATCGTGGCGGACCTACGCTACGAGACCAGGGGCCCAATGCCGCCGCGAATGCGGGCGCCACGATCGGGGCCAACATCACCCCGTACTTGGCGACCTCGTTCAGCGGGCCGCCCTGTCAGGCCGATGACTCTAGTGTGTCCTCGCTCTGTTATTGCGACCACCCCTACCACGACTGACGGGCTCTCAGCCCGGCGGTGAGCCTCTTCCCGTCGTCGGCGATCGCATGCAACCGGCGGTCGTCGCGACACCGTCGATGCTCCTCTCGGATCTCAACGCTCGTGATACTGATTCTCTCGACTCGAGATGACCCGCATGCGCGGCTCGTCCTGGAGGAGCTACAGGCCCGCGGCGTCGCATCCACGTTGGTGGATGCGGCCGAGCTGGGGAGCGAGCATACGATCACGGTGTCGTATCCCGGTGGAGCAACCTGGACCCGAGCCGACGGAGAGACGATCGACCTGAGCGCGGTTCGCTGTCTGTGGTTTCGGCGGCTTCGCTTCCCGACCCTGCAGATGCACCCGTTGTTGCAGCATCGCCGGTTCGTCCTGGACGAGTGGAAGGAGCTGATCACTGGCTTGTTCCTGTCGATGGAGGCCACCGTCATCAACGAGCTGCGTCATCAGATCTTCTGCCCCAAGGGGCTCCAGCTTCGCGAGGCGAGCCGCGTCGGGCTTCGGGTCCCGTCGACCATCATGACCAACGACGCCGCCTCGGTCTCCGCGTTTTCCCGTGAGCTGCCCCGGGGGGTGGTTCACAAGGCCTTCCGGCCGATGGGACGTAGGTCGCTCGACACCAGGGTCTTGGAGCCCGAGCACCTCGAGGCGCTGGACTCGCTGTATCTGGCGCCGGTCATCTTTCAAGAGAGGATCGACAAGCGGGCAGACGTCCGAGTGATGTGGGTGGATGGCCGTGTCTTCGCCGTGGCCTTCGAGGCGGACGACGAGCAGATCGATAGCCGGCTGAACATCGACGCCCCCTGGGACGTGATCGAGCTGCCCGCGGAGATCGAGCTTCGCATTGCCGCGCTCATGGGGCGTTTGGGGCTTCGTATTGCCGCCTTGGACCTGGTCATCGATGAGCACGGAGGTTTCGTGTTCCTCGAGGTCAATCCGCAGGGGCAGTTCCTGTACCTCGAGATTCTCACCGGGCTCCCCATCACGCGGGCCGTCGCGGATCTGCTGATCGCCGCCGCCGCAGAGGGCGCTGTGCCTCGGACGCGGGCGGGTTCGATGGAGGCCCTGCCGTGACGAGCCCCATCGCTGACCTCCGGGCCAAGCCTACGCCCGGGACCCCCGAGTGCTCCGGCGTCGTGGTGGGGTCGAGCGGGCCGGACACCGTCTGCATCGCAATCGGGTCGCTGGTGTTGACCGTGCCCCGGACCGAGGTCGCATCCATCTCGACGTCGATCGAAGCGGTGGACGGTCAGGCCGTGCATCGAGCGACCCTGCAGACGCCGTTCCAATGGCTGGAGGTGCGGTCGCGTGATGATGCCCGACCACCGCAGGCGAGCCTCGTTCAGCCCTTTGCGTGGCGAACACGGTCGCGGCTCGAAGCACCCACCGACAGCGCGCCCGTGCACATCGCTCCGGCCACCGCGTCGCCAGACGACCTGACGGCCATGGGCGCCCCGGCTGACGCCACGGTCCTCCTGGTCGCCGCCGACGAGTTCTTCTGCGTGGCTGTCGTGGCCAAGCCAAGTCCGCACGCCACGGCGGCAGGGGTCCAGACCCCGCTCACCGCAGACCTCGCGGGGCGGCACCTGCCCACCGTCTGCTACGGGTTGATCCGGGGCGACCGGCCGGACGCTCAGGCGTTTGGCGCTCGAGCCTCGTTCCCGCTGCGCACGCGGCCACGCCTCCCCGAGTTCGAGACCACCACGCTCGAGGCCGCCGCACGACGCTTCGTCGAGGCGAGGGCGTCCGCACGCGGTCTCACCCACCGCGACTAGCCCGAGATCTACGAGGAGACCATGCCCCACGAACATCGTGTCGAGTCCATCGTCGTGCCCGGTCGTCCGCGCGGTCGCGACCCGCGGCATCGGCCCTACGCCGAGGCCAGATCGGCACGGCGCGGCGGTGTCCGGATAGGTCTGCTGGCCGATGGACCGCTGCTGCCGAGCGGCGAGGGGGCCACCCAGCGGTTCATCGAGACCGCGCGGTGCCTCCACGACCAAGGGGTCGACGTGACCATCATTCACGCTTTTCGTGGCTGGTCGGACTGGAGGGTGCTGGCCCGACAACCGTTTCGGGTCGTGCTCGTCCACCCCTCGGACTACTACGGCACGACGCGCGTGCTCGAGCAGCTGCAGCAACGGTTCAGGTTCGACTGGCTCCAGAGCAAGGACCCGGAGGTCATCTCGTCACTCGTCGAGCGGGGAGTGGTGGGGGAAGGCCCTGGGCTGGTCTACGAGTGTCACGACCTGCCGGAGGCCGAGCCGGGCCAGGTGCTGCCGCAGCAGATCGCGGCCGGTCTCGCCGATCGCGTGGTCTGCGTCAACGAGCACGAGGCTCGACGCCTGCGCGGCGCCGAGGGCCCAGGGCGCGTGGTCGCGATCCCGTGCACCCTTCCGAGGTCGGCGGTGGTGCCCCGGCGGCACTACGGTCAGGGGCGGCGGTTGGCGTTCTTGGGCAACTACTACTACGGACCCAACCAGGAGGCCGCGATCCGGCTGATCCAAGAGGTCATGCCCGAGCTTCGCCGCCACGTCCCGGATGCCGAGCTCCACCTGTACGGGGACGCGCCGTCCGAGCTACGGACGCTCGGCGCCGAGGTGGGGTGCCGATGGTTCGGCTACGTGGACGATGTCGTCACCTCCATCAAGCGGTGTGACGTGGCGCTCTCGGTCGTCTTTCGCGGGACCGGATTTCGCGTGAAGCTCCTGCACTATATGGCGGCGGGACTGCCCGTCGTGGCCAACGAACTCGGGGTGGGAGGAGTTGGAGCGCGCGGCTGCTTTCGCATGTCCGAGCAGCTCCCGGAGCTGATCGAACATTGTGTCGAGCTGCTCGGATCACCGCACGAACGCAACCGCCTCGCCACGGAAGCCAGCGCGGTGCTGGAGGAAGACTTCAGCAGTGAGCGGGTGGCAGCGGACCATCGGCAGTGTCTGGAGGCCCCACCGCGGGGACGCCCCTGTCGTTTTCGCGAGCGCATGGATTCCATGAGTGCGGCGAGCCCGGCCCATCGCGAGGCGCTCGGCGCCCAGGCCCGCCGGACGCCGAGTTGGCTGGAGGAGGTCATCGAGCGGCGGCGATATCGTGGCGTCTCGACGACCGAGCCGGCTCCAGGTCGGGGGCTCGACCTCCACGACTCCGAGCATCTGGCGGCGCTGGAGGCCCTGCGTCCGACCGCCGCGCGTCCAACATCGGCCCTCGCGACCCGCCCTTGAGCGTCATCATGCGTATCGCCTTCGTATCCACGACGTTGTCTGGACTCCCGGCGGAGTACCAGGGCTCTCACGCCGCCGAAGAGCCGCTCGACCTGCTGTATGCCATTGCGGCCTGCGAGCCGTCCTTCGAGTGTGAACTCATCGATGTATGGGCCGACGATCCTGCCCCACGGCTGGCGGGCATCGACGCGGTCGTGTTCTCCACCACCAACAGCTACCTCCAGTGGAACAATCATCCGCTCGGCCTCGGGTTGTTCGAGCGGGCGTGGAACCGGGTCGCGGAGGCCCTCGAGCCCGGCTCGCCGCCGGTTCGGGTGGTGCTCGGGCCACACGTGCCCGCGCACTGGCGGGAGCTCTATGCGATGGGCGCGGATGCGGTGATTCTCGGAGAGGCGGAGCTGCAGGTTCCAGTGGTGCTCAGGGCGCTACTGTCGGGGCAGTCGCCGGCCGGGATTCCGGGCTATCTCGACCCGCACTCCCGGACGCGGTCGGCTCCCGCCCGAGTGGACGATCTCGATGCGCTGTGTCGGCCGGCGTGGGAGCACACCGTGGCCGGCCTGTACTGCGCCCACAATCACCTCGACTCCACGCAGTTGGGACACCTGTACGAGGCGTCGCGCGGGTGCCCGTACCAATGCTCATACTGCAACACCATCACACACCGTCGCGCGTTTCGAGCCAAATCCCCCGCGAAGGTCGAGCGCGAGCTCGGGCATCTCGCCACGATGAGCGCGCGTCGCTATGTCTACTTCATCGACGAGTCCTTCGGGTTCCGCGACCCGTGGGTCGAGGATCTGATGCCTCGACTCGAGGCGTTGCCTTTTCAGTACGGGTGCCAGGGAAACCTGCGATTTTCCAGCCGCGCCAAGCTCGATGCGATGGCGAAGGCGGGGTTCGTGGATGTCGAGTTCGGGTTCGAGACCGGCGACGCGGGCCTGCTGCGGACGGTCGGCAAGGACAACCGTCTGGATGATGCCGCCGAGATCATCGAACACGCCGCCGCGGTGGGGCTCAACCCACTGCTGTTCGTGCTGCTGGGGCTGCCCGGCGAGGACCACCACAGCCTCCGCCGGACGTTCGAGTTCCTGCGGCGGCTGCCACCGGCAGTCCGCATCTCGGTCGGCATGCCCACGCCGTACCAAGAGACGGAGCTGCACCGGATAGGCGTCGCCACGGGCGTCCTCGGCCGCGAGCGGGGCGCCGATCTGTACCGCTTCACGGGGACCATCGGTCACGAGCTGCACTTCGCACCGCCCGAGCGGCAGCGATTCGCCTCGGACTACGGTCCCAACAACTTCCTCGTCCCCGCGTTCGTCGACCGCCTCGAACACGATGCCATGCGGATGTTTCGGTCATGACCCGCGCCGAGCACCTCGTAGACTCGACGCGGCCCACCGCGGTGGTGACCGGGGCCAGCGGTGGTGTTGGCGAGGCGGTCTGTCGGCGGCTCGCGGTCGAGGGGTGGCGCGTTGTCGGCCACGCCCGTACGCAACCGGTCACCCGCCCCGACGAGCCGGTCACATCGTGGGTGACGGCCGACTTCTCCCAAGCGTCCGCAGGCACTCGCTTCGCGTCGCAGGTGAAGGCCAGCCTCGGCGAGGCGCGGCTGGGCCTGGTGGTTTGCTGTGCGGGGATGGGCCCTGTCTCCGGCGAGGAGGCCGAGGCCGAGGAGCTGTGGCGGGCCAACGTACTGGCGCCATATCGCATCGTCGAGGGGCTGCTGGGGGTGATGGACAACCCCAGCACGGTCGTCCTGGTCTCGTCGATCGCGGCCTGGCGAGCATCGCCTGGGTCCGAGCTGTATGGGGCGACCAAGGCTGCCGTGGAATCGTTGACGGCGGGGATGGCCTACCGTCTGGGGCCCGCCGGAGTCCGAGTGGTGGCGGTCGCGCCGGGCCTCGTTCGCACCCGGATGTCGGCTGCGCTATGGGCCGACCCCAGCCTCATCGAGCGGTTCCGGCGGCAGAATCCGCTCGGGCGCATGGCGGAGCCGTCCGACGTCGCCGACGCGATCTGGGCCCTCGCCAGCCCCGACTGTCGTTGGGTCACGGGACAGGTATTGGCCGTCGACGGCGGCAGCTTCCTCGGCTTTGGCGATGAAGTGTGGAGCCGCGACGGCCGTGCGGGGAGAGGCTTTGCGCGTGGCTGAGCTTCACGCGGGCAACGTGTTGTTGTTGGGCGCCCGGCGGCGCGTGTTCCTGGCGGAGCGCCTCCGCGAGCGCATGCCGGAGTTCGGGGGAGGGCGAGTGGTCGGAGCCGATACCGACCGCCTCGATCCCCTGCGCTTCTTCGTCGACGATTTCTTCCTCGTCCCGTCTGCGGACGAGCCCGACTACATCGAGTGCCTACTGGAGCGGGCGCGCGAGTATGAGTTCCGCGGCATCATTCCGTGGAACGACCACGACATCCGCGTTCTCGATGCCAACCGGGTGCGCCTCGAGGACGCGGGCCTCCACCTGTTGTTGCCGCCGGGCGATGACGTCGCGATGTTTCTCGACAAGCGGCGCACAGCTCGATGGGCGGTCGCACATGGGATCCCGCACCCCCGGGTCTTCGAGGACTCGGCCGACGCCTGCGCCCCCTTCTACGCCAAGCCCCGCTTTGGCCAGGGCAGCTACGGCGTCGAGAGGGTGGAGGACCTGGCCCGATTGAGTGCGGAGCCTTGCTGGCAGGATCCCGAGCAGTTCATCTTGCAGGCCGCATTCGAAGGCGAGGAATATACGGTCGACGTCGGGCTCGGCGGAGCAGGAGCGCCGCTGTTCATCGTGCCTCGCCGCCGCCTCAAGGTTCGAGGAGGCGAGGTCGTCATCGCTCGTGTCGAGCTGGACCCGCTCGTCGTCGAGTTCGTCGCGCGATTGTGTGAGCGGCTCGATTTTCATGGCGTGTTCAACGTACAGGTCCTACGGCGTGGCGATCAGATCGTGCTGCTCGAGTTCAACCCCCGCCTGGGAGGTGGTACGGACCTGAGCATCGCCGCGGGGGCCGACATCCCTCGCTACCTCCTCGAGCTGCTCTCGATCGGCCGCCTGTGCTCGCCGCCCCCAGCGATCCGGGATCGTGTGACCATGACCCGATACCTGGCCCCAGTGTTCTTTGGCCCTGACGACAGCTGATGTCTGGTTTCTCCCGCCACCGCTACACCACCAACTCGGTACGACCCTGCACGTACCGTGGCCAGCCGGCGGTGCGTAAGGTCTTCCGGGCCGACGCTACGCAGATGTGGGCAACCGAGCGAGAGGCGTACCGCGTGGTGGCCTCCCTGGATCCACCGTTGGCCCCTCGCTTGTTCGAGGCGACCTCCGATGCCTCCGGCCACGCTCTGGTCATGGAGCGCATCGAGGGCCCCACGCTCGACGGCCATCTGGTCACCCTGTCCGAGCAAGCTCGCGAGGCCGTGTGCCGCCGCCTTGCCCGTGCAGTCGAGCGGTTCCACACCCTCGGCTCCGTGCCGCCGTCATTCGATCCGGGGGGCGACCGAGGGCTACCCCCGACCGATGCCTGGTACCGACGGCTGCGGTCGGCCGCCGAGCGGCTGCAGCAGTGCGGCTGCCAGCCGCAGACGCTCACTCGGCTCGCGGAGTGGATCGACCGCCGAGGAGCCAGCGTGGCGGCCGTCGCTCCCCGTGGTCTCATCCATCGCGACCTCAGCCTGCGCAACATCGTGCTCGATGCCAAGGGGGAGGTCCGCATCATCGACTGGGAGGTCGCCACGTTCGGGCATGCCGACCTCGATCTGGCCCGGCTGCTGTGGCTCGAGCTGGAAGACCGTGCAGACCTCCGCGAGGCCTTCTACGACGAGTATGCCCCGGGGGATGAGGTCCGACGGTCTGCGCATCACCGGGCCTACTTTCGCGCCTGGTTTTGCGTGGAGATGCTCGAACACCTGGCCGGGCTGCTCGAGCTCACCGAGGAGCAGCGTACCTTCAGGGCTCGGCTCGTCGCCGAGCTGGACCGGGTCTGCGTAAGCCAGGGCGTCTAGACTCGGCTGCGTCCACCACAGGAGATCCCAGTGTCGATCGAAGACTATGGCCACCGCGTCAAGCCTGCCGGCATCCTCTATGTCGACGTCTTTCCGTATCATGTGCCCGTAGGAGCGGAGCCTCGCTTCTTGCTGTTGCGTCGTCGCCTGGACGTGGTCATGCCGGGGGTCTGGCAGGCGGTCTCGGGCAAGATCGCGGCTGAGGAGCGGATTCGTCGGGCTTTCGTGCGTCAGGTCCAGCGCAAGACCGGGCAGGTCCCCCGAGAGCTGTTCAAGCTCGATACCGTCACCATTTTCTACGACGACTACTACGACACGGTGATGATGGTGCCGGTTGCCGCTTGCCGCATCGAGCCCACGCCCATCGAGATCGACCCCAAGCTGCACACCGAGCATCGCTGGGCGACGCTCGACGAAGCTCGGGAGCTGGTCGAGTGGCCCAGGCAGGTGGAGTGCATGCGCATGGTCGCCGACGTCCTCACCGGTCGAAGCCCTCGGTCTCCCTTGCAAGCCCTCCCGATCGACGATGGCGCAGATTCACGAAGTTGAGCTTCGCCTGCCCTCGTTCGGTGCGATGCGAGTGCAGCACTCGCGCGAGTCGATGGTCGCCGACCTCGAGCACTACGGCCCCGTCGTCTGGGGCGGGGACGATCACGATGGCAGCGGCGACGTCGATGGCTTGGTGACCGTCCGAGTCACGACCCGGCCGGCCGACGCGTTGGCCGACCTGCTGGCCACCGTCCGAGCTGGCCCCGCCGAGCGCGTCGAGGACTTCCCGGGCAACGCCTACCTGTGCCGTGATGGGGACCATCAACGTCAGCTGGTGAGCCTCGGCGGCGGCCATGCATTCGTCAGCGAGTTCGACTCGCCCGACCGCACCATGCCCCGGCACGTTCAGGTGTGGCGCGCCGCGGCGGAGGGGGTCCCGTCGGTGCCCAGCTTGGTCCTTCGGGTCTACCGTGATCTACTCCAGCACGCGCTGCACTCGCGGGGCTACGCGATGTTGCACTGCTCGATGGTGGAGCGAGGCGGGGTCGCCCGGGCATTCGTGGGCGACAAGGGAGCGGGCAAGTCGGCCTGGCTGTGCCGTTCGTTGCGTCACGGCTGGAACTACGTTGCCAACGACCGGGTACTGGTCGATGAATCGGGGCATGCGGTGGCCTATCCGATCGCGGCGATGCTGCGTCGTGAGACCCTCGCCAACACCCCCCTCGCGTTTAGGCAGCGGCTGGAGCAGGGACGACTCCGTCGTCGTGATCATCTGCGGCCGGGCTACGACAAGCACGGCGTGACCCCGCGCGAGCTCGCCCGCGCATTTGGGGTGGCGGTGATGGGGGAGGCTCGACTGACCGAGCTGCTCGTCTTGGAGCACACACCTCGATCGGGGTCGGCTCGGACCACGCCGGTGTCACTCGGGCAGGTGCGAGACCGACTGGTGCGCAACCTCTACTATCCGCAAGACCCGACCTACCGCTTCGATATCGTGTGCCGGCCCCTCGAGCGTGAGCGCTGCCCGCAACAACTCGTGGGTGCTATCGCAGGTGGGGCGTCCCTGCGGACGCTACGATTCGACTGGCCGACGTTCGACCGACGTTTCGATCACGAGGGGGAGTGGGGGTAGAGATCCTTCGCGGGCTCGCCTTCATGGAGCGCATCCGGAATCACCCACCGCTGCTCCCCGAGCACCAACACCACCCGATCATCGTCATCGATCTCCAACCACGGCGCGAGGTCCATCTGGGCGCGGTTGTCGAAGCGGACGGCGAGGGCACGGCCCGAGTGCCGTGAAGGCGCGGTCGATCGCAGTCCACGGTCGGGCTCGCTCCACACAGACGCCACTGCGAGCGCGACCCAGCGCCCATCGTCGAGGCGCATCTGCAACCGGTCGCCCTCGCGCGTGACGGCGGTGGCGCGAAGCGGGCAGTCGTCCACGGTGAGGTAGCACCACTGCTGTCCCAGCCGGACGATGGGCTCGCCGCTGTCGCTGACGTCCAGGCCCTCGCGCAGTGCTCGTCGTACGCGAGGATGGGTCACCGGTTGTTCGTCGAAGCGCAGCTCGCCGCGTGCGGTCATCCGTAGGGGAACCCCCCGGCGCAAGCGCTCCAGGATCGCGGGATCGAGCGGGGCAGGGGGAGGGAGGGTCATCGGACGAACCGGGTGCACAGACAGATCTCGGTCTGCCGCTCGGTGTCGCAGTCGTCGCGTATCCCGGTCGGCAGACACACGGGGATGTCGTTGTCGAAGGCGTCGACGCACTCCCCGCCCACCCCGCTGCAGACGATGTTGCAGGTCTGGGAGTTGGTCCGCACGGCGAACTCGCACAGCGTGTCGGTCTGCTCGCACAGCGTGTACTGGGGCAGCGAACCGTACAGCCGGTCGCACTCACCGAGCGCGGGGCCCCCGGAGCTCGAGCTGCCGACGGCCACGGTGGTGCCGCCCGCCGTGCCCGAGCTCGTTCCGGATGTCGTCGTGGTGCTCGTAGGCCCGGTCGAGCCGTTACCGTCGGCAACGCCCGCGCTGCTGGAGCTGACGGACCCGGTGCTCCCGCTGGGCGGTGACGTCGACGATGACGTTGGGCCCTGGCCATCGACCTCGGGCTGGAGGGGCGAACACGCCGCCAGCACCAAACCCGCCAGCAATCCCACGACCCTCCCCATGCCTCGACCACGATACCAAGCCGACCCGCGTGTGATCGTTCCCGCGTCGATCTGCATGCACTGTGGCCCGGTGTGGCGGCACGTTCGGCCGCTGCGCACTCGCCACGGGGCCGGGTTTTGCCCCGGCCGCCGCCTGCGGGTATACCCCGCGACCGTGAGTCTGTTGGTGATCGACGGCGTTTCGCTGACATTCGGCAACAAGGAGATCCTGCGTGATCTGGACCTTCGCGTCGGCGCCACCGATCGCATGGGCCTGGTGGGCGTCAACGGCTCTGGCAAGAGCAGCCTGATGCGGCTGATGGCAGGGACGACCAAGCCGGACTCGGGCAAGGTGGTCGGTCGACGTGGGCTTCGCGTGGGCTACCTACCCCAGGACATCCCGCCACACGGGGGGACCTCGGTCCTGCGCACCGTGCTCGACAGCGTGCCGGGGCGGGCGGGCATCGATGCGGAGTTGCTGGCAGCCGAGGCCGAGATGAAGCAGGTCCAGGCCGACGGCAACGACGAGGCCGCGCTGATGGCCGCGGCCGAGCGCATCTCCGAGGCCCACGAGCGACAGACGCACTTCGACGCCCACTACTCCGAGCACGAGGCCCACAGCATCTTGGCCGGGCTCGGGTTCGCGGAGAAGGACCACGGGCGTGACACGGGCGAGCTGTCGGGTGGCTGGCGGATGCGCGCGCACCTGGCTGCACTCCTGTTCCAGCGACCCGAGCTGCTGCTGCTCGACGAGCCTACCAACCACCTCGACCTTCCCTCCGTCGCCTGGTTCGGAGACTTCCTGCGACGCTACCCCCACGGCTTCGTGCTGATCTGCCACGACCGCGAGTTCCTCAACGAGCAAGTGGGTCGTGTGGTGAGCCTGGAGATGGAAGGGGTTCGGCAGTACCGAGGGGACTACGAGCACTACCGACGCCAGCGGGCCGAAGAAGAGATCGTGCTCGCCAACCAGTCCAAGAACCTCGAGCGTGAGCGCGAGCAGGCCGAGCGCTTCATCAACCGCTTCCGAGCGCAGGCCAACAAGGCCAAGGCGGTGCAGAGCCGGATCAAGGCGCTCGAGAAGATGGACAAGGTGGTCACGTTCGTCCCGCGCGAGGTGATGCGGCTGCGCTTCCCCCCGTGCGAGCGGACCGGCGTGCAGGTGGTCACGGTGGAGGGACTGTGCAAGGCCTACGGGGACCATGTGGTGTTTCCCGGCATCGACCTGCGGGTCCAGCGGGGCGAGAAGATCGGAATCATCGGCAAGAACGGGGCGGGCAAGACCACGCTGCTCAAGATGTTGGCGGGGGAGCTGCCGCCCGACGACGGGGAGATCACGCTCGGCCACAAGGTGAAGGTGGGCTACTACGCCCAGCACCACGCCGACACCCTGGCCGCCGGTCGCACCGTGCTCGAGGAGGTGGCGGCGGCCAACCCTCGTGCGAGCGTGACCCGGGTGCGGACGTTGCTGGGCTCGTTCCTGTTTCACGATGAAGACGTCGACAAGCCCATCGACGTGCTCTCCGGCGGTGAGCGGGCTCGGGTTGCGCTGGCGAAGATCCTCATCGATCCCGGCAACGTTCTGCTGATGGACGAGCCCACCAACCACCTCGACCTCGACAGCAGCGAGGCGTTGGCCGAGGCGCTGTCGACCTTCGACGGCTCGTTGGTGTTCGTCAGCCACAACCGCAGCTTCATTCGAACGCTGGCGACGCGCGTGTGGGACGTGGCCGACGGCGAAGTCCAGACCTACCCGGGCACGCTCGACGAGTATCTCGATCATCACCGAGAGCCGGAGGCCGGCGGCAATACGGCCGAGACGGCGCCCGGGCGGGGGCGATCGCGGCGAGATGCCGACAAGGGCAAGGCCAAAGCCAAAGCGAAGCCCGAGACCAAGACCAAGACGAAGGCTGCGCCACCCGCCAAGGCGGGGCAGGCGAGAGCCGCGAAGGCCACGCCGGTCGACGCAGGGCAGGCCGAGTCCGGCCCCGACGGCGAGACCCGCGAGCAGCGACGCGCCCGCAAGCGCGACGAAGCCCGACGTCGAAGTGAGCGCACGCGGGCACTGGGCCCGCTGCGGGACAAGATCAAGACACTCGAGGCGAGGATCGAGCTGCTCGAGA
>JAHZJA010001363.1 GCA_022601155.1 Deltaproteobacteria bacterium
GATCACAACGAGAGCTCACAGGGACAGGACCGTCCCTCTGCGAAAACCTCTCCCTCAAAACACCGAGTGTTTGCAGTAGCAGCGATTCCGCTGTTTCGGCTTGGCATGCAGAAACTGCTAGAGTCCGACCCCGAGCTCGAGTTCGTGGGCTCGGTCGGCACCGCAGCCGAGGCCATCGACTACTTGGCCGCGGTCCCCGTAGACCTGGTGGTCGTAGACCTCTCACTGCCCGATCTATCGGGCCTCGAGGTGATTTCACGACTTCACTCGGGTGATGCCAATCGTCGACTCATCGCAATGTCGGGCGCTCATGCGACAATCTACGCGCAACGGGCCATCGCCCGCGGAGCGGCGGGATTCGTGGGCCGAGGGGCCAGTGCCGACGATCTACTCGCAGCGATGCATCAGGCCCTGCGCGGCGAGCTGGCCGTAGGCGCATCCACGACCGCCGCCTTGGTACACCGTGCGCTCGGGTACCGTGACGCCGCCCACTCCGACGGCGTCGCCACGCTCACGCCTCGCGAGCTCGAAGTGTTCGAGCACATCGGACAGGGGCTGGGGACGGTACAAATCGCCCAGCGACTGGGGATTAGCCACAAGACGGTCGAGACCCACCGCAGCAACATGAAAGCCAAGCTCGGCGTGGGGAACGGGCGTGCCCTGGTGCGGCTGGCGATCGAGTGGCAGGTCAAGGGCGATGGTTGACCCCGTCTGGAGACTGGAGGCGAACGGGCACTCCGCCGACCACCGACGTGCCCCACGCATCGAGTCCCCGGATCGTCATCTCGCCGCGCCCCGCCTGTAACGCGCCGTGATCATGAACGTCTCGTGGCGGTCGAGCGGCGCGGGGCCGGAGGTTGGTACATAGGGTCGCGACAGATGTCGTGCTCCCGTCAGCCCCGGGCCTGGCCCGCCCCATCGAGCGCCCACACGGTGTGGCGCCGCCCCGAGTGACAGGCCGCCACGTGGACAAGTACCTGGTGAACAAAGACGGCTCGGTCGTCGAGTGGTCAGAGAAGAAGTTACGCCGCAAGCTGCGAGAGGGTGACCTCAGCGGCCTGGAGCTGGCGCGGCCGGAGGACCAGTCGCAGTGGCAACCGCTGCACGAGCTGGACATCTTCTCCGAGGAGGTGCCGCACCAAGGTGATCCTCGCGATGTGGCCCGACGCCGCATGGCGAAGGGACTGGCGTGGCACGTGTTGATCTACGGCGTGGTCACGTCGATGTTGTTTGGAGCATTTTCGATCCCCGGTGCGATCTGGGGATTGTTCCTGATCGCGCACGCGTCCAAGGCCCTGCCTCCCACATGGGCGTTGCTCCGGGAGGGCAAGCTGCTCGGCAGCGGCCCCGCACAGACGGCGCTGCCGGGGGAATCGGGGGCACAGGCGTTGCCGTCGGGCTCGGCACGCGCCGCGCTGGCAGCACCGACCTCCGGCGCCACCACCCAGGCCGCGCCATCGCCCCGAGCGACGGGCTTTGCCGCCGATCTCACCGAGGTGCAGTCGCTCCTTTCCCATCGCCCTGCCGCCGAAGCGGCTCCGATCCTCGAGCAGCTCACCCGGATCGCGACCACGGTGTCGGAGCTGTCGGAGAACATCGAGCGACTCGACGCACTGGTGGCCGAAGACGAAGCGGCCGGGCTCCACTACGACCTGAAGCAGGCCGAGTCCGCGCTGGCCGAAACCAGCGAGCCCCAGGACGCCGCGCTGCACCAACGCCGCGTGGAGGTGCTGCGCGACCGGGTCGAGGCCGACCATCGAGCCCGCCGCACGCTGGAGCGCCTGCGGATCCGCGAAGACCTGGCCCACCAACAGGTCCGCCAGCTTCGCGTGGACCTGGTCCGCGCCGAGGCCAACCAGGCTGTCACCGAGGATCTCGGCTCGCGGCTCGAGCAGATTCGCCTGGAAGCCGAGGCGGCCGAAGAGGTCGACAACCTGCTCGCCCGCCGCGACTAGCCCGTCAGCGCGGAGTCCGGGACGGGCCGCCGCACGGGACGGTCGACATGGTCGAGGGAGGCGAACTCGGCTAGATGGGACCGTACAGGTCCAACAGCTCGGCCCAGCTGCTCTGCTCGTTGATGGCGCACGGCCCCGGGGGCGAGACACACCCCACCATTGGCACCGAGACGCACTCGTCGACGAACACTGCGAGACGGGGATCGCCGGCGAGGTTCCCGGACATGATCGCGTTCGTAGCGTCCACGTGGTCGAGGCCGACGCTGTGGCCGATACCATGGGCAATCACGACCGCGTGGAAGTCGATAGAGAGTCCATCGCCAGCCCAAATCCCGACAAAGACGACGGAGTTGGGGTTGCTGTCCCCGCAATCTTGCGGGGCCGCTTCGAGTCCCGGGCCCTGGACATTGTCGCCGAGCACGACCATCGAAAAGTCGCCTGCTCGGGGTGGAGTGTCGGTGATCCACACCGACAATCCGTCGAAATGCGCACGCACGGCGTCGAGCAGCGCGGCGCGGACTCCCGGGCCGCCGCCGAAGGGGTTCATGGGACCGCTGAATCCCGGCTGTGCCGTCTCGTTCGCTCGTGCGTCGTCCTGGTTGCTCTCTGTCATCGTCGGACCATCGAAGTTGAGAAAGATCTGCGCGGTCCGACACCCGTCCGGGGTACACAGCTCACGGTCGGAACACTCGCAGGTGGGCGCACCGCTGGACTCGGATCCGCCCGAGTCAGGCCCGGACGTCTGCGCTGCGGTCCCACTGGCTGCACCGGTGCCGCTCGAGGTGGACGGGCTCGTCGTCGAAGCGACCATCATGCCTGGGTCACCCTCCGTGCCTTCGTTTCCACCGCTCCCGTCAGCCGCAGCCCCATAGGCCGCGTTCAACTTGGTGCACCCCAGCATCGCAGCGCTGCAAACGGCCGCGATCCCCAGCCCGATCACCCACTGACGACGCCCCATATCGCCTTCAATGATGGTCCGAGCGGCGACGATTGGCACGACATGACGGTGCACCATCACAAGGCGGGGAATTGACTCGGTTTTCTTCAGTGC
>JAHZJA010001364.1 GCA_022601155.1 Deltaproteobacteria bacterium
AGGAGCTCGAGGCCTATCAGATCGCGCTGGAGAAGAACCCGGATGCTCCGGCGCCCGCCAGCCCGCAGCCCGAGTTCGACGCATCGATCGTCCTTTATCGCGACGTGGCGGTGCGGTTCCCTCGCTACCACCTCGGCGACGCAGCCCTCTACATGATGGGCACGCTGCTGTACGAGATGGAGAACTTCGACGAGGCCCGGCAGTCGTATCTGGCGCTGGCGTGCTCGAACAAGTACGAGGCACCGCTGGCCGACGGGACCAATCTGGTGTCGGCGATGAGCTTTCGCCGTGGCGACTACAAGGACTGCACGCCCTGGAAGGAAGACAGCACCTTCATCGCGGAGGCATGGCTGCGGCTGGGCGAGGTGCACTACGACCTCGAAGAGCTCGACCCGGCCTACGAGGCCTATGCTCAAGCCGCCGCGGATCCGGAAGGAGACCTCTACGACGAGGCCCTGATCCGGATGGCGTTCACGCTGTACCTCAAGCGGAGCTTCCCCGAGGCGGCGGCCACCCTCGACAAGTTCGTGCGCTACGCCGATGAGCACAAGGGTGAGAAGAAGGCCGACGGCGCCATTGCGCTGCGGAGCCTGGCCATCAATTACCTGGCCAAGACCTACGTCGAGGAAGACTGGGACCTCGACGGTCGGCGCGATCGGCTGTGGGGGATCACGCGGCTGGACCGCGACTATCGCGACCGCGGGGCCGAGCGTCACGTACCGGAGATCTACGGAGCTCTCGGTGACCTGTTGGCGTACCAAACGGATTTCCAAAAGGCGATCAAGATCTGGCGCAAGACGCTGCAGCGATGGCCGCTGACTCCGGCCGCGCCCAAGATCCAGATGCGGATTCTCGCCGCCTACAACCTGCTGCACGACGACGACGGCGCGCGGGTGGCCCGGGACGCGCTGGCCACCAACTACCTGCGTGGCACCGAGTGGTTTTACGCCAACGAGGACGACCCAGACGTAGTCGAGGAGGCGCTGGCGCTGGCCGAAGAGGCCCTGGTGCACACCGCCATCGATCACCACACCCGCGCCCAGGAGCTGCGGGCTTCAGGTGACCCAGGCGCCACGGCCGAGTACCAGATCGCCGCGCGAGCCTACGAGGCCTATCTCGAGCGCTTCCCCGACACGCCGACCTCCTACGAAAACCGCTACAACTTCGCCGAGTCGCTGTTCTACAGCGGGCAGTACCCCAAGGCGGCCGCGCAGTACGGCCAGGTCCGCGACAGCAACATCGACAACCGGCTGCAAGAAGACGCCGCGACCGGTGCCGTGCTCGCGTACGAGGCGGTGGTCGACGAGGAGAAGCAGGCGGGACGGCTGGCGCTGCCCGAGATGCCCAAGAAGGGGACCGAGGGACCGTTCGATTCCCAGGACTTGCCCGAGCTGGTCGCCTCGCTCCAAGAGGCCTACGACCGCTTCATCGTGGTGCGGCCCGATAGCGAGCAGACGCCGTCGATGAAGGTCTTGGCCGGCGAGCTGTCGCAGCGCTACTACCAGTTCGAGGAGGCCGAGCGACGGTTCGTGCAGGTTCTCGACGACCACTGCGACCAAAACGAGTCGATCCGGGCGGGCACCGCCATCGTCGATGCGTACGTCGCTCGCGAGGATCTCAAGGCCGCCCAAAAGTGGACCGACGAGCTGCTGGAGCGCGGCTGTGGCGAGGGCGACGAGAAGGCGCAGTTCGCCGGCAAGCTCAAGACCCTGGGCAACGCGGTGCGCTTTCAGGAGGCGACCCTGCTGTACGAGGCCGAGGAGTACGAGGCGGCCGCCGACCGTTTCGTGGCGTTGGTCGACCAAGCGCCCGACGATCCCAATGCCGAGGCGGCGCTCAACAATGCCGCGGTCGCGTACGAGAACATCGGACGGTTCTCGTCCGCCAGCACGACCTACCGCCGCATCTACACCACCTATCCCGACTCGGAGTTTGCCGACGACGCCCTGCTGCGTACGGGCTTCAGTCACTCTCGGTTCTTCGAGTTCGACGAGGCGGTCAAGTCGTATCTGATCCTCGCCGAGGACACCCACTACGAGGACAGCGAGCACCGCGAGCTGGCCCTGTGGAACGCGGCCGACCTGCTCGACAATCTCCAGGACTACAAGCGCTCGTCGAGCTTCTATCAGCGCTTCGCCGACAAGAGTACGGACGAAGCCAAGGCGGGGGAGGCCCTGTTTCGGGCGGCCAAGGTGCTGGGCAAGACCGGCGACCAGAAGGCCACGATCGACGCCTACCAGGTGTTCTTGGGCCGCTACGGTGCCAAGCCCGAGCAGGCCGAGCGCGCGGTGGAGGCCGAGCTTCGCATCGGCCAGGCCTACGCCTCGATGGGGCAGCGCAAGCAAGCCGAGCAGCACTACCTGGCGACGGTGGCGGCGTTCGATACCCGAGGCCTGGAGATGGCGACCGATGCTGCCGACTACCCGGCCGAGGCGCAGTTCTTGCTGGCCGAGTACGCGCTGTCGGACGTGCTGGCCAAGAAGGTCACCGGGACCGGGCGCAAGCTCGACCGGGAGACCAAGGCCCTGTTCGATGCGCTCGTGGTGGCCACGGGGGCCTACGACAACGTGTTCCCGTACCGTCGCATCGACTGGGTGTTGGCCGCGATGTACCGACGGGACTACGCCTTCGAGACCACCGCCATCGCGGTTCGCGAGGCGCCCGTGCCCAAGAAGCTCAAGGAGTACTCGGAGCCCTGGTTCGCCTACAAGGACATCATCGAGACGTTCGCCGCGAAGGCCGAGGCCAAGGCCATCCAGCTGTACGTGCAGACCGTGCAGCGCGGTAAGGAGTTCAACATCGCCAACGAGTGGACCCGGTCGGCGCGGGAACGGCTCAACATCTACATGCCCGAGGAGTATCCGTTGCTGCGGACCCCGGCCCTCGATCTCCAGCTGGAGGATCGTCGATGAATCGATTCACCCGTCTGGCGGTGCTGGGTGCCGCCGTGGTGTTGGCTGGCTGTCCGGCCAAGCCCAAGTCCGAGACCAACGAGCCGTCTGCGGATGAGCAGGCCGATCTCAGCACCTACGACCCTATGACGCCGTCGACCGGCGATCTGACCGACGCCGAGAAGGCAGCCAAGCAAGAGGCGGCCAAGAAGGTGATGGACAAGGTCAAGGATCGCGACCCCGAAGAAGAGAAGAAGAAGCTGGCCCGGTCGCGAGCCATCAGCACCCAGGCGCGCGACAAGCTGCGCAAGGGGCAGATGAAGCAGGCGGTCTCCACGGCTCGCCAGGCCCTCAAGGTGCACGAGCAGAACGTCGACGCGATGCTCGTGATCGCCGAGGTCTATCAAAAAGAGGGCAAGTACGAGCTGGTGCGAGCGGTGACCAGCTCGGCGCTACAGGTCGACATCAAGATTCGGACGCCCGAGGACTCGTCACGGGCCTACAACCTCCAGGGGTTCGCGATGCTGGCGATGGGCGAGCCCACCCCCGCCACGCAGTCGTTCAAGAAGGCCGCCGAGGTCGACGACAAGAACGCCTCGGCGTGGAACAACCTGGGCACCCGGTACCTCGAGGCGGGCGATGTGGGCACGGCTACGGCGTGCTTCAGCTACGCCATCGACCTCGACCCGAAGTTCTTCAAGGCCCAGCTCAACTACGGCGCGGCCCTGCGGGCCTCGAGCAAGTGGGAGGAGGCCGAGACCACCTTCCGCCTCGCGCTCAAGCTGCGGCCCAACTATCCGGAGGCCTACTTCAACCTCGGGGTGCTGTACCTCGACGCCGATCCGTTCCCGGGCCTGGACACCACGCAGCGGCTCAACAAGGCGATTCAAAACCTCAACAAGTATCGCGAGCTGGCCAAGGGAGACCCCGCGGCGCGGCCGGGGGCGCGGAGCAAGGGGCCGGGCATTGGTGGTTCGGGCAAGGCCCCTCCGCCTCGGGTGAGCAAAGCCCGGGCCGACGACTTCATCCGCGTCGCCAACAAGGGTCTCGAACGCGAGGCGCGAAGGATCGAGCGCGAGAAGGAGCGGGGGGCAGCCGGTGCCGAGCAGCCGGAGGGTGGCGATCCGACCGCGGCCGGGGCCGCGGCTGCAAACTCGGGTGATCCCGCGGCGGGCGGAACCACGGCCGACGCTCCCTCGGCCAAAGACGCTCCCTCGACCAAAAAAGCTGGCGGTCCCGAGGGCGGAGACACCACCGAGCCGACGAAGCCGACGACGCAGGGCCCCGGGAAGTCGACGCCCGCAAAGCCGACGACGCAGGGCCCCGGGAAGCCGACGCCCGCAAAGCCGACACCCGCAAAGCCGACGACGCAGGGGCCCGGGAAGCCGACGCCCGCAAAGCCGACGACGCAGGCCCCGGGAAAGCCGACGCCGAGCAAGCCGACGCCGACCAATCCGACGACACAGGGCCCGGGGAAGCCAGCGCCGACCAAGCCAGCGCCGACCAAGCCGACGACACAGGGCCCGGGGAAGCCGACGCCGACCAAGCCAGCCCCGGCGCCGGCCAAGCCAGCACCGACGCCGACCAAGCCGGCCCCGACGCCGACCAAGCCAGCACCGACCACGCCGAAGCCGGTGAAGCCAACGCCGGTGAAGCCCACTCCGGTGAAGCCGACGCCTGTCAAACCCACTCCGGTGAAGCCTGGCGTCCAGAAACCCAAGTCGGCGGCCTTCGAAGGGCCACGGCCGGCACCGAAAAAATTCGCGTTCTATTCGGGCTCGCGTGGAACCCGCTCGATTCCTCCGACACTAAACTCGATGGAGGCCGGCGCGGCCGCCAGGTTCACCCGCGTCGACCTCGCCGTCGGTTCTCGTTCCACGGGTGTCGTGCTCGACTCGAGCCCGGCCCACGATGAGTTCATGGTGTTCGGTCATTCGCTCATAGTGGTGTCGACGAACGAAGTGTCGTCCCACCCTCGACCATTCAAGGGATACGCATGACCGCAGCCAAGCAGCCGCGCAGGTCCACCACCGGTTCGGATCACGCCGACTTCCACGCCGAGGTTCGTTGCGAGCGTAGGGGTGAACACCCAACCTTCGCCGACGAAACGTGCGGCAGTGCGATGCGGGCTACGGCGGCAACGTTCGAGTGCCGAACGCCGAGGCGATCGGACGGTCGACGTCGAGGGCGATCGCGTGTTGCGACGCGTGGACGCACGACGGGACAGCGTATCTGGAGTGCTTGCGCCTTGGCAGGGGCCGGCGTTTTGGTTATGGTGCTGACCTCGCACCCCGTGTACGGTCAGCCCCCACATCGGGGTGAAAGTTCGGATGCTTCGACTTCCGGAACGGCACACAACCCTCCTGAGTCTTCGCCGTCCACCGTCCGGACGACACCGAAGGCGACGCCGGTCAAACGGCGGTCCATGCAATCCGCAGAGTCAACGTCGACCGTGAACACCGAGGCCGGGTCCGACTCGAGCGATGCGCCGTCGCCTGCCCCGATTCGGGTGGCGATGCGAACGACGGCTGCACCGCCATCCCCCAAGGCCGCTCCGTCGGGCGGCTCAGGCGATGCGCCCAAGGCCGGTGCCGATGACTCGCGAAGTCGACGAAGGGATCGCGGACGTGCGTCCACTCCCAGCCGACGCACGGTCATCGAAGACGACTTCCTTGTCGAGGGCAAGCTCGAAAAGCCCAGTGCTTACTACATCCTGCGGCGCTCGTCGCTCGACTATGACTGGGCTCGTCTCGACGCCAAGTTTTCACCATTGGTGCTTGAGTCGGTCCAGGATCCTCTGTTCTAATCCATGCTTAGGTCGGATCACCCAGGGATTTTCAACAAAGCCTCCGAGGGTTAGCGCTTTCCGCGCGCGAGAGCGCACAACCCTGGCTGCCACGCGGCACCAACGGAGCATCACAAACCACACGTAAGGCCGGGCTCGTCGACGTGCCACCCGGCTTGGGGGACCGCGGGAAGGCTCCCCGCCTTTGAGGAGGACACACGGTCATGGACAATTTCGCTGAATTTTATCAGGACGGCGGCATCTGGATGCACTTCATCGCGCTCACGGCAATCGTGGGTGCGGGTGTGACCATCGAGCGCTTCATCTTCCTGTTCTTCCGTTTCAACATCAACGGAGGCCAGTTCTACAACCAGATCCAAAAGCTGGTGATGGCCAACAACATCGACCGCGCGATCAAGCTGTGCAACGCGGCCGACAAGGCTGCGCTCGCTCGCGTGATCAAGGCCGGTCTCACCCGCGCCAACAAGAGCGAGGCCGACATCGCCGCCGCCGTCGAAGAGGCGACCCTCGAGGTCGGTCCTTCCATCGGCAAGCGGGTCCCGATGATCTCCGCACTGGCGAACATCGCCACCCTGCTGGGACTGCTCGGAACCATCTTCGGCATGATCCTCGCGTTCAAGGCGGTGGCCACCGTGTCCGCCGACCAGCGCGCGACTGCTCTGGCGAAGGGCATCTCGGTCGCCATCAACACGACCGGCTTCGGTCTGTTGGTCGCCATTCCGCTGCTGGCCATGCACATCTTCATCTCGAACCTGGCCAAGAAGATCTCGGACGAGGTCGATCTGTACTCGGTCAAGCTCGAGAACCTGCTGGCCGCTCGGGTCCGTCAGGGCTAGGGGCAGTGTGGTTCCGGGCTCGTTCGCACGCGGTGTGAACGCTGAGCCCGGGTCCTCCTCCCACGAACCCCGAGGTTTTCCTCTAACGACGGAAGCGGGCCATGGCTAGGAAACGAAAAAAGATGGAAGAGGCGGAGGTTGAGGCAAACCTCATCCCCGTCATGAACGTCATGTTCCTCCTGATCCCGGCCCTTCTGCTTGCCATGGAGGTCGCTCGTTTCGCGGCGGTGAATGTCACCCCCCCGAAGTTTGCGGCCCAGGCCGACCAGAAGAAGGAAAAAGAGGACAAGGAAAAGCCGCTCAACCTCAAGGTCTTCATCATGGATGATGGCTATCGGGTGAGTGCGCAGGGCCAACAGGAGGGCGCGGAAGCAGGAAAGTCCGCCGACTCCAACAAGCCCACGATCACTCTGGCCAAGCCAGGGGCACCGATCACCGACTTCGACCGCTACAACTACGCAGCGCTCGAGGCCAAGGCCAAGGAGTACAAGGACAAGTACGGCCATGAGACGGTGGTGACCATCAGCGCCGAGAACAGCATTCCGATGCAGGTGTTGATCAACACGATGGACGCGCTACGCGGGTCCGAGTGCTCGCTGCTGGTGCCGGAGGGCGAGGACATTCCGGCCGAGTGCTACTTCTGGCAAGCCATTGTCGAGGCGGGAGCGGGCTGACATGACGCCAGATGAACTTTTTGCAGCCAAGAAGGCCGCCCGCAAGGCTTCCCGACGGGGCAAGGCCGAAGAAGAAGGCAAGCTCAACATCACGTCGCTGATGGATATCGTGTCCATCATCGTGGTGTATCTGCTCAAGAGCTACGGTTCCGACCCCGTGCTCATCATGCCGACCTCGGGTCAGAAGATCCCGATGTCGAAGGCAGACTCTCCCATCCAGGAGGGTGTCCCGGTCTACATCTCGAAGCGGTCGATCACCTTCAACAACAAGAAGATCGTCCAGATCGACGAGAACGGCGACATCGATCCTGCCGCTCTGCAAAACCACCTCATCGGTCCGCTGTACGACGCGATGGCCGAAGAGGCGGAGAAGGCCAAGACCATGGCCGCCAATCAGGGCAAGGACGAGTGGGCTGGCCGAATCATCCTGGTGGGTGATCAGACGCTCAAGTTCGCGACGCTGGTGGATGTGATGTACACGGCCGGTCGCGCCGAGTACCGCGAGTACGCACTGTGCGTCATCCAGAGCAATAGTTGAGGCCATCCGTGGCACGTCATTGGCACCCGGGTCTGCATCGTGCAGGTCCGGGTGTTTGCGTGTGCTGCGCCAGCCGTTGACATTCGGGGTGACGGATTTTCTCCGTAACGGCCATTCATGGAACGGTGGCTCAGGAAACCGAACGCGTCGTAGCGCGTGGTCCTGTTGGATGGGCCCACGAAGCCGTCGTTTGGCCCGGGGAAGTCACCAACGGTATGCTCTCACCCGAGATCTCGGTCTGTGCGTAGGGCTCTGCGTATTTTGCGCAGCAGGCTGTAGCTGCTAAAACTCTCAAATCTGATGGCGACTCCCAAACCCCGTGAACCCAAGGTGCTGCGCGTCGCTGTCGTGGTCGATCAACTCGTTTGCGACGAGATCCACCAACATGAAGCGGGGTCGATAAGCGTTGGCAGCGACTACCGCAGCGATGTCGTGCTGTTCGGCTCGCGGGCCCCGCTGCAGCATCGCCTGTTCGACTACCACCAGGGCAGCTACTTCCTGGACTTGCCCGAGCACGTCCGGGGCAAGGTGCTCGTGGGACGCAAGGCCTTCACGATCGGCTCGCTGCGCAAGCGTTTCGCTCAGGGCAACAAACTCCGGGTCAAGCTGAGCCCGCGCGCCAAGGGCAAGCTGCTCATTGGCGACAGCACCATCATGTTCCAGTTCTCGCAGCCCAAGGCGCTCCCGCCTCGGCTGCCGTTCCCGGTGCAGTTCAAGCCGCGCGTCGACCAGTTCTGGGGGCGCCGCGAGCTGTCCACCATGGCCGTGTCCGCTCTGGGCCTGGGCTCGTACTTCACGTGGGCCGCCAACGTGGAGGTCGATCGTAGCTTCGATCTCGACGACATCGACGAGCGCTTCGTCAAGGCGATGGGTCTGGTGGAGAAGCCCGAAAAAGAGCCCGAGGTCCCCGAAGAAGAAGAGGACGCGCTCGCCGAGGAAGACGAAGAGAAGCAGGAGATCAAGGACAAGCCCAAGCCCGAGCCGAAGAAGCTCGAGAAGAAGCCAGAGAAGTTCTCCAAGCAGGCGATGAAGCAGGCCCGCAACGTGGGCATCGCCCGCGTGCTGGGAACCTACGGCGGCCCGGGCGAAGGCACCGTGCTCGACGTCATCGAGGGCACGGAGAACAACCTCGGCGATCTGTTTGCCCAGGGCATGACGACCACCATGTTGGCCGACGGCGGTGCGATTACCCCGTTCGTGCCCGGTGGCGATGGAATTTCGTTGGGCGGGACGATGGCGGACACCAAGGGCTTCGACCTTGGTGAGGGCCCCGAGCTCGACAAGAAGAAGGACAAGCGCGAGCGCAAGGTCTCCGGACGCACCAAGGCGACCAAGACCGATGTGTTCGGCGACGTCGACAAGAAGGGCGTGCGTGCCTACATCAACCGCCGCACCAGCGCCTTGCGCCATTGCTACGAGAAGGCACTGCGCACCCGGCCCGATCTGGCCGGGAAGATGACGTACACGATCGCGATTAGCACCATGGGCAACGTGACCAGCGTTGCGATCGAGGAAGACACCGTCGGCGAGGGCAGCGTCAAAGCATGCACGCAGGCGAAGATCAGAGGCTGGCGATTCCCGCGAGCCGAGGACAGCGCCGAGGTCACGTTCTCGGTCGTCTTTTCAGGGGGGTAGAAAAAACAGATGAGTATGACTCCGCGAATAATAGGGGGGCTTTGTGCCGCGTGGCTGGTGCTCGGAGGAGCAGCCGGAGCGAGCGCCGGGCCTGCCCCTGAGGAAAAGGCCAGCGAACCCGAGGCGGAAGCACCCGCCGAGGAGCCAGCCGCGGCAGCGCCAGCCACCGCCAACGTGTCGGTGCCCAGCGTGCAGCGCGACATGGAGCAGAACATGGCGTCCATTGGAGAGCTGGCATCCGATGCCAAGCGCGACTCCGACTTGGTTCGTGCCGCGTGCGTGCTCGACAA
>JAHZJA010001365.1 GCA_022601155.1 Deltaproteobacteria bacterium
GGGGGGGGCGGGGGGGTAGCCTCCGGCGGCGGGATAGGGGTACCCGGGGGGCGGATAGGGATACCCAGGCGGTGGATATGCGTAGCCCGGAGGTGGTGCGCCGTAGCCCGGTGGCGGCGCGCCATAGCCCGGAGGTGGTGCGCCGTAGCCCGGTGGCGGCGCGCCGGGGGGGGGCATCGGGGCGCAATAGCCCGGCGGGGGCACAGCGGCTCCTGGCGTGCCGTGCGGAGGCGTGCCGGGCGGCGGGTAGCCGGGTGGCGGAGGGTAGCCAGGCGGCGGATATCCCTGCGGCGGGTAGCCGGGTGGCGGAGGGTAGCCAGGCGGCGGGGCGTTGGGATCGATGGCACCGCTGTAGGAAGGGGGCGGAGGCAGGCCGGAGTCGGCCGGTTCGGGTGTCGGCGCGCCCGGAAGATGAATCGGCGTGCCGTCATGGGGGACGGTGAGGTCGTCGTAGCCCTCGATGGGATCGTCGCCGGGCACGGCGGCGGGCGAGGGCCCCGAGGCCGGGTGGGCGGGCTTGGCGAGCGCGGCGGCCAGGTCGGCACGGAATGCGGCATCGAGCTCACCAGGCGGACGCGTCACCGTGCGCACACCCACCGAGCGCAGCGCCTCGCGAAGCTCGGCCTTGAAATCGGCGATGTCCGGCTGGCGCTCGCGCGGAGTGGGATCGGTCGCGCGTTCGAGGCAGCGGATGAGATCGGGAGAGCCCGTCATGCCCAGGTCGCGCAGGGGCTGGCCCGCCTCGACCAACGACTGGCCCGTGATGAGCTCGATGAACAGCGCCGCCACCCCGAACACGTCGGTCGACATCCCGAGGTTGGGCGGTGACAGCACCTGCTCGGGGGCGATGTTGGGGAGCAGACCGCCGAAGCGGAATCGGCTGAAGCCCCGCGTGCGCGGTAGCGACCGGCCGATGCCGATCGCACCCAGGAGCACGCGCCCTTCCTCGGACACGTGGACGGTGTCGGCGGTGACGTAGCCGTGCTCGAGCTGCTCGTGGAGGGCGCCGAGCCCATTGCACACGTGCGCGACCAGGGTGTAGGCGCCCTCTTCATCCAGCCGGGATCCGCGTTGGCGACGCTCGCGGGCGAACTCCCGCACCGTGCCGCCGCCGGGCCACATCTCGGCGAGGAACACCTTGACCCCGGCCGTGCCCATGCCGAGGCTGGGCAGCAGGTTGCGATGCGACACCTGGCGCCCGCGGTCGATGTCGCGAGCGAGCTGGGCGCGGAGATCGGGCTGCGCGACCAAGATGGGGTCGAGCACCGTCAGCAGGATCGGGGTGTCGTCCTGCCGTGCCTCGTACCAAAATCCGTGGGGACACTCGCCCAGCCCACGCTCGACGACCAATGGCGATCCGGGCGACGCACCAGGGGCGACGATGCCGTCCGAATCCAGCGGGGTACCCCGGGCCAGGATCTCCACGGCGCCACGATAGCAGCTTTGCCCTGTGAGCCCGAACGAACGGCGTGTCGGCGACGATCGGTCATCGCGAGACCGGCGATCTTCCCGCGAGCCGGTGGCAACGGCACCCGCGGGTTGGGCTGTGGAATCCCGCGAAATCGCCCACGGTCCACACGGTACCGGTCGGTGCCTACTGTGGACAGCGGGGGCTCACGGCGCTGCTCACTGTTCAACGAGCGTCGTCTTCTTGGCGTAGTCGAGCAGCGGAAACGACTCTCGGAGGTACCGGTTGCCGTTGCGCTCGATCTCCGGCTGCGCGGGCCCCTTGCCGCGGGGCCCTCCCTCGCCGTAGCCCTTGTGCAGCTGGTCGAGGACGTCCATCCCCTCGATGACCTCGCCGAACGGGGCGAAGCCCATCGCGTCGAGGTTGGCGTTGTCGCGATAGTTGACGAACACCTGGGTGGTCCGCGAGTTCGGTGAGTTCTTCTTGGCGAAGGTGACCTTGCCGCGCGCGTTGGACTCGACGACGGGATCATCCTCGATGGGGAACCGATTCCACGCCTTTTGCACGGCCGGATCGCCGTGCATCCCGAACTGCACCATGAAGCCCTCGATCGCGCGGAAGAACGCCACGTCGTCGAAGAAGCCACGCTTGACCATGTTGTAGAACCGGTCGGCGCCCTTGGGTGCCCAGGCCCGATGGACCTCGATGACGACGTCGCCCTTGGTCGTCACCATCTTGACCCGGAATTGCTCCGGGGCCTGCTCGGTCGCCGATGCTGGGTCGAGCAGCGCGGGAACTCCGGCCTCGGCCTTGGTTGTAGGGGGAGTCTTGCTCGTGCATCCGAAGACACCGCTGAGCACGACGAGGGCGAAAACCGTGGGCAGTCGCATAGCGCTGGCCGACGATAGCAAAGGTCGACGCCCAACAATGGCGGCCACTGCCGATCGGCGGTCACCCGCGGCTTGGCTAGGGCTCGGCGGGCAGGCCCAGCGCTTCGTCGACGGTCTTGGCGTCGGCGTCGTTGCGACCACCCCGGATGCCAGCGAGCAGTGACGCACTGCCTTCTCGCACCTCCGGCAGCGCGACGGGGTCGTGGGCGAGCTCCGACAGCCACGGTTCGACGGCGTCACGCACATCGGATGTCGTGGCGCGCATCTGGCCCATCGCCAGGATGATCTTCATGCCGAACTTGCGCTCGGGCCGGAGCAACTCCACGTCGTCGTCGCCGGCGCCGTCGGGGCTGAGCGACATCGTGATCCGCGGGCAGACATAGGCCAGCGCGTCGGGGGGGGAATCGTCGTAGGCGCGGACCAGCGGTACGTTGGAGGCCTCGTCGGCGAGGATGCCCAAGGCGTGCACGATGGCGCAGCGCACGTCGGCCGATGCCGATGGCAGCCGGGCCTCGAGCACGTCGACCGCATCGCGGCCGCCACGTTGGTCGCGGTGCTGGGCCAACGCCCAGGCCGCCAGGCGCTGGGTCTGCTCGTCGGCACCGTGCAAGAGCCCTTGGAGCAACGGTACCGAGCTGGTGACCTGAATCGAGCCCAGGGCGTACAGCAGCCTGGGGTCGATGCCTTGGCCCGCGTCGCGCTCGCGCTCGACCTCTCGCTGAATGTAGGGCGCCATCGGGCGGTGCTGCAGTCGCCCCAGCGCGATGAGGGCCTCGTGCCGGACCCGGGGGTCGGAGGACCGCGCCGCCGCGACCAGCGGCACCACCACGGGGCGCTTGGTGGGCAAGTCTTGGAAGCGCCCCAGGGCCCAGGCCGCCCATCCTCCGGTGTCGCCCTCTTGCGCGAGGGCGTGCTCGAGGGCGGGGAGCACCTGCGGTGCCCGGCGCACCGACAGCTCGATGACGGCTGCGCGGCGCTCGGTTTCGTCCCCGTTGCGCAGTGTGGACAGATGGATGCCGATGGTGCGGTGGTAGGTGTCGAAGTCGCCGTTGGCGAAGTTGAACAGCAGGTAGGTGAGCCCACCGCACAGCACCACCACCAGGGGGAAGCCGATGCCATTGGTCTTGAACGACGCGGCCAGCTCCTCGTCGTCGCCCTGGCGCTCGAGCTGGCGGCCATCTTGTCCCTGGAGGTACTTGCGTCGGAACGAGCCACCGAACAGCAGCGCATCGACCAAGAACGCATCGACGATCGCCACCACGAACATCGCGCCGTAGTAGGCGAACATCCATCCCGTCTGGGCCGCGTCGGACGCGTGGCCCGAGCGCAGGGTCTTGGCCACCCAGATGGCGATGAGCAGGCCCGTCATGTTGGCCAGGACGGTGAGCGACACCAGCTTCGCTCGGGTCGCCCGGGCCCCACGGTGCGGCGTGGGGGCGGGGGAGGGGCGGCTGGCGTCGGGCATCACTCCACTCATACCGAAAAAAGAGACCACCAGGCGGGGCCAGGGTTCCGGGCAGACCGGTTCGCCGTTGCTTTTTTGGTGGGGGGTGCCGGGTCGTGCGTAGGTGCCCGGCAGCATGCCCGAGGTTTCATCGCATCCCGCCTCGACCGTCGTGGACCCCTCTCGCACGCCCGTGCAGGACGCGCAGGACCCGGTTGCGCGCGGCAATCGGTTTGCGCGTCGCCTGTGGGCGGGCGCCGAGATCGTCGGCATGGCGGCCGGTGTGGCCATGGCCGCGCTGTGGCTCCACGACGCGCGTGCGCTGGCGATGGAAGGCGAGACGGTGGCCCCGGGGGTGCGGCTGGCCGGCACGCCCGTGGGCGGCCTGGACGCCGGCGCGTTGGCCGAGGTCGCCGCTGATCTGGGCCGTGATGCGCTCGATCGCCCCCTGACGTTGGTCGCCGGGGAGGCCCGCGTGGAGACCTCCGTGCGGGCGCTGGGTGCCGATCCGGTGGCCGAGGCGGCCGTCCATGGAGCCCTCGCCGTCGGGCGCAGCGGAGACCCCTGGACCGACCTTCGCGACCGCGTGCGAGCGTCGCGAGGCGAGATCGACCTGCCCATCGGATACCGGTTCGTCGACGGCCCCGCACTGGACCAACTGCTGGCGATGGCGCCCACCGTCGACAGGCCCTCGCTGCCCACGCGGCTGGATCTCGAGCGTCGCAAGGTCCTCCCGGCCACCTCCGGCTCGGTGTTGTTGGCCTACGACTCGCTCTCCGCCGTTGCGGTGGGGCTGGCCGAAGGGGTCGATCAGATCGATCTGGTCGTGCAGGCCAAGCCCCCCGCCGAGGACCCGCTGGCATCGCTCGCCGACACGCTGGACGTTGGCGTGGTGCTGGGGAGCTTCGACACGCCCTATCAATCCGGTGATGCGGACAGGACCCACAACCTCAAGGTGGGCGCGGCGGCCATCGACGGCACCGTGCTGATGCCCGGCGATCAGTTCTCGTTCAACGAGGTCGTGGGCCCGCGCTCGGCCGAGGCCGGCTACCGCTACGCCACGGGCATCGCCGCGGGGCAGCTGGTGGACACCATGGGCGGCGGAATCTGCCAGGTCAGCTCGACGATCTTCGGGGCGGGGTTCTTCGGCGGTCTCGATGTCGTGCGCTCGCGCCCTCACAGTCGGCCCAGCTCCTATGTGGACATGGGCCTGGACTCGACGGTCGTCTTTCCCGACATCGACATGAAGCTCCAAAACCCCTTCGACTTTCCCGTCGTGCTGCACATGACGGTGAGCCAGGGCAAGGTGCGGGCCGAGGTGCTGGGGCCGCGGCGGCCGTACCAGGTGGCCTTCGAGCGCGAGCTGTCGGAGGTGTTGCCGTACGAGACGGTGTGGCGTCACGACGATCGTCTGCGCACGGGTACCGAGGCGGTGGCTCAACGCGGGATGCGAGGCTTCAAGCTCAAGCGAACGCGGACCCTGTACAAGGGCGGAGAGGTCGCCAAGACCGAGGAGTGGGAGCTGCGGTATCCGCCGACCACCCGAATCCTGCGGCGTGGCACCAACCCCGCGGGCGAGGTCCCCGAGAACAAGACCAAGCCCCCGCTGCGCGACCCGGCGCCGAAGCTCCGCATCGTGCAGTGAGTCGGTGCGCGAGCCCGGTCGGCGACCGTCGTCGTCACGACCGAGCCGCGAGGGAGGCGAGGGTGGTGCGGCGCGGCCATGTCTCGACGATCGCGGCCGAGATGCTGCGCGGCCGACCAGCGTGCGTTCGAGATGTCGCGCGTCGCCGAGCTGTCGTCGGCGATGAGACCCGGCCCGCCGTCGTTGGTCGTCCCGCACATCCTCCGCCGCGGACGGGCGCCGCAGAGCCCCGCGACTGGGACGATGCGGGGGCCCCCAGGTTCCGGCCTCGTCGACCTCGCGACGCACCCAGTTTTTTGGGGGATCGCGCTCGGTGACGTACGCAAACAAGCAGATCTCCAAGAAGAGGCACCCATGCGCGAGATGCACAAGTGGAAGGACAAGGTCGAGCTGTCGCTCGACAACCGTCAGATCTTCTTTCTGTTCTTCGGACTGTCGGTGGTCGGCTGCTTCGTGTTTGCCCTGGGCGTGATGGTCGGGCGACGCGTGGAGTGGAGCCCCGAAGGCGAGGTCGCAGCACTGTCGGGCGACAGCCTGGCGCTGCTGTCCGAGGAGCACACCCCGCCGGAGTCGTTGACGTTCAAGGAGGGCCTGTCGGATCCCGCGACCGCCGATCTGGCGCAGACCCGCGATCCCTCGGAGCCTCCGCGTGACGAGGACGAGGTCAAGGCCGAGAAGGCAGCCGCCGAGGAGGCCGCCAAGGCCGAGGGCAAGGTCGCCGAGCCGCCGCCCAAGGTCGTCCCCGTGGCCGAGCCCAAGGTCCCGGCTGCCGACCCCACGCTGGCCAAGGCAAGCCCCAAGGCAGCCGCGCCCAAGCAGGGCCTGTCCAAGAAGTTCACCCTGCAGATGAAGGCGTTCTCCCGCGCCGAAGAGGCCGATGCGTTCGCCGCCAAGCTGCGCGCCAACGGCCACAAGATTCGCGTCGAGCCCCACGAGGTCAAGGGCCGCATCTGGCACCGCGTGCGCATGGGCTCGTTCGACAACTGGGCCGATGGCCTGGCCGCCAAGGAAGCCTTCGAGCAGCGCGAGAAGGTGATCGCGTACGTCGTGCGGCGCTGAGCCCCGACGCCTTGCCTCGCCTGTGCGGTGGGGCCCCAACGAAGCCCGGCGGATCGCGACGATCCCCGGGCTTCGCTGCGTCTTGCGCCGTGGTGATGGGCCGCGAGGCCAGCCCAAAACCGCGTAGGACCCAGCCGTGGCCAGACGCTTGGACGCCCGGTCCCCGACCTTGCTAGAACCGGCGACCATGGCGGCTCCCCACACGTCGGCGGACACGCCCGTGATGCGGCAGTTCCTCGAGATCAAGTCGAGGTATCCGGACTCGATCTTGATGTTCCGAATGGGGGACTTCTACGAGATGTTCTTCGAGGACGCGGTCGTTGCGGCGCCCATGCTCGACATCGCGCTGACCTCCCGCGACAAGGACGTCGACAACGCGGTGCCCATGGCCGGCGTGCCGTACCACGCCCTGGGTGGCTACCTGCGGACGCTCGTGGAGCGCGGGATGAAGGTGGCCATCTGCGAGCAGATGGAGACCCCCGAGCAGGCCCGCAAGCGCGGTGGTCCAAAGATCGTACGGCGCGAGGTCGTCCGGGTCGTGACCCCGGGTGCCCTGCTCGACGAGGAGCACCTGCGCTCGGGCGAGCCGAACTTCTTGGCGGCGGTGGCCGGCGGAGACGGCAAGCTGGGCGCCTGCGCGGTGGCCCTGCTCGACATCTCGTGCGGCGAGTTCGTGGTGATCGATGCGGACTCGCGGGCGACGGCGCAGGCGGAGCTGGCGAGGTTTGGACCGCGCGAAATCCTGGCCGATCCGAGCATGCACCCGTGGCTGACCGAGTCGTTGGGACCGGCCGTGCCCCGGCTGGAGTCTGCGACGGCGCCGCCCAAGGCCGAGGTGCGGCGGGTGGAGGCGATGGCCAAAGAGGCCGGCGTGGCCCTCACGACGAGGACCGCAGCCGCTGGGGCGATGGCGCTGGCTTACGCCGAGGCGACGCAGCCCGGTCAGACGTTGCTGCTGCACCGCATTCGCCAGCACGAGCCGGCGACCCACCTGGTGCTCGACGAGGCGTCGATCCGGAACCTCGAGCTGCTGCAGACGCTGCGGGACGGAGGGCGCAAGGGGTCGCTGCTGTGGGCCATCGATCAGACGCGCACCTCGATGGGCGCACGCACCCTGCGGGCGTGGATGGTGGCCCCTTCGCGTGACCGCCAGGTGATCGCGGCGCGCCACGACGGCGTCGAGGCGTTGCTGGGTGAGCCTGGCCTGCGCGAGGAGCTGCAGTCGCGTCTCAAGGACGTGCGCGACGTGGTGCGGCTGGCGGCGCGGGCCCGGCTGGGCACGGTCACGCCCAGGGAGCTGGGGGCGCTGCGGACGTCGCTGGCGGCGTTGCCGTCGCTGGCCTCGGCGATGGCCGAGCTGGCGCAGCGCCGGACCGATCGCTGCATTCCGGCGCTGCTGTCGCTCGGAGACGACCTGCTGGCGGACGTCCACGAGGATCTGGCCAACCACCTGGTCGACGAACCCCCCGCCCACGGGCGCGATGGCGGGATGATTCGACCCGGGGCCGACGAGGCGCTGGACGAGCAGCGGGCGCTGCGTGACGGCGGCCGTGATGCCCTGGCCGCCATCGAGACCCGCGAGCGCGAGACGACCGGAATCACCACGCTGCGGGTCCAGCACAACCGGGTGTTCGGCTACTTCCTCGAGGTGCCCAAGGCCCACCTGTCTCGGGTGCCCAAGCACTACGTCCGCAAGCAGACGCTGGCCAACGCCGAGCGCTACGTGACCGAGGAACTGGCGGGGTACGAGGCCAAGGTACTGGGCGCCCAGGCCCAGGCGCTGGCGCGCGAGCAGGAGCTGTTCCTCGCCTTGCGCTCACGCGTGAGCGCGCAGGGAGAGCGGATTTGTCGGCTGGGCGAGGCGCTGGCCGTCGTGGACGTGTTGTGTGGCCTGGCCGAGGTTGCGGCGCGCTACGACTACTGCCGCCCCACGCTGGTCGACGAGCCCCTGCTCGAGATTGACCAGGGGCGCCACCCCGTGGTGGAGCGGATGTTGGGCGCGGGTCGCTTCGTCCCCAACGACACCCGGCTGCGGGCGCACGGCGGCGCCGTCGAGGCCGATGACGCGCGGCTGCAGCTCATCACCGGGCCCAACATGGGTGGCAAGAGCACGGTGATGCGCCAGGTCGCCCTCATCACCGTGCTCACCCACATGGGGTCGTTCGTGCCCGCCGCGTCGGCCACGGTGGGCCTGACCGACCGGGTCTTCACGCGGGTGGGGGCGGCCGACGACCTGGGCCGGGGCGACAGCACCTTCATGGTCGAGATGCGCGAGACGGCACAGATCTTGTCGCATGCGTCCGACCGCAGCTTGGTGTTGCTCGACGAGATCGGTCGCGGCACCGCGACCTTCGACGGCCTGGCGCTGGCATGGGCCATCTCCGAGTACCTGCACGACCAGGTCGGCTGTCGCACGATGTTCGCCACCCACTATCACGAGCTGTGTGCGCTGGAGACCAGCCTGGCGGGCGTCCGCAACATTCACGTCACCGTCCACGAGCAGCGCGGCCGCATCGTGTTCCTGCACCAGCTGCAGCCGGGTCCCGCGGGGCGAAGCTACGGGGTCCAGGTGGGTCGCTTGGCGGGCCTACCGGCGCGGGTTCTGCGACGCGCGGAGCGAATTTTGGGGCGCCTGGAGGCCAACCCGCATGCGGCGGGTGCTCCACAGCTGGACCTGTTCTCCCCGCGCGCCGATGCGGCGGGAGATCCGACGGTGGCGGATGCGGGCACCGATCCCGTCGCGCGGGAGGTGCTCGACACCTTGGCCGATCTCGACCTCGACGATCTCACGCCGCGACAAGCCCACGAGCAGCTGCGACGGCTGGTCGAGCGCCTTGACGGCGAACCCTGAGTCGTCCGTCGCGCGGCGACGACCGTGGCGGCTCCGAACCCCGAGCGTTGCCGCCATGGTCGCGGGACCGGGGGCGGACCTGCGTGCCTGCCTGACAATGTCGGCGGGGGTGTGATAGCTTCGCGAATCGATCGGAGAAGACCCATGCGTACGCTTTGCGGAACGACCCTGGCGCTGGCCCTCGCCCTGACGGGGGGCTGCAAGAACGAAGGCAGTACCGTCAATCCGGACCAAGGAAGCAACCTGGTCGGTGACTTCTCGGACGACACCAGCTTCGGTGACGACGAGTTCGGCCTGGATGACGACGACGAGGCGCTCGAGGACGATGGCGCCGAGGTGGCGGTGGAGGAACTGCCACCACTGCCCAAGCGCGCCAAGGCCACCAAGAAGTGCAAGGGGAAGGGCAAAAAGCGCGTCTGCGGCATGGTCGACCCCAAGCCGAAGGTCAGCGCGTCGTACGGCACCCGGAAGCTCAAGGGTGATTTCCGCTGGGGTATGAGCACGCGCGACGTGTTCAAGCTGCTGTCTCGCGAGATCGAGGCCGAGTACACCAAGCGGCAGGACAAGGCGAGCGGCGACGCGATGGCCCAAGATGCCGCGCGAAACTGGCGTGCCGAAGAGCTGCAAGACCTCCAGGCCAACCACATTCGGTTCAAGTCCGCCTCCAAGCATCGTTGGGGCGTCTCGCTCATTCAGTACGAGTACGAGGACGACACCGACGAGGAGATGCTGTGGATCAAGGCGAACCCGACTCTCCGCAAGTACTACTTCTTCCGCGACGGTGAGCTGTGGAAGATCTTCTACGCGTACAGCCCCGACACCTGGAAGGGCAAGCCGTACGCCGACGTCGTGGAAGAGAAGTTCAAGAAGTGGTTCGGGGTCAGCCCCGAGTCGAAGGTCAAGCAGGACCCCAAGACGGCCGAGCCGCTGGTCCGCTACTTCGAGTGGACCAGCTCCGACGGTGACCGCGTGCGGTCGTTCGACATGACGCAGGTGCACGGCGTCATTGGTCTCGCGGTGCTGTCGGCAGGCACCGAGGACGCCATCGGCGAGCGGCTGCCCAACGTCGGTCGCGACGACAGCTACACCGATGTCGTCAACGACGTGCTGGGCGGCTCGGACGTCTGCTACGACGACGACGGCGGAATCTCCGAGTGTAACGACAGCGACGACTCGCTGTAGCACGCAGACCATCGAGTTCGTAGACGAGGAGGCGGCGGGAACAGACCCGTGCCTCCTCGTTTTCGTTGGTTGACGCAGAGGCGAGGGGCTCGGTGGAAGGGGCCGCCACACGCCTGACTGCGTGGATGCACCCCGCGGTGCGAGCACGAGGTGAGACGACGAACCCGGTGCCCCCAGGCTCACAGGCGCACGTTGAGGGGCATCGACGAGGCGGGCGGGGACGGCCTCCCGATCATATTCGCGTTCGCGGGTCCACGGGCAGGGGTGGGGACCTCTAGTACGGGGCATGAAGACTTGCTTGCTTACGACTCGAATCCGGACAGCGGCTGCGGCACTGGCCGCGTCGATCTCCGTCGTTGTCTGCGCCTGTGGGCCCGACGCCCCAGGCACCGGTGAGACGACGACCGCCGCCACCGGTACCGCGGAGACCGATGACGCAGGGGCGACCGACACCGACACGCCCAATATCCCCAACGACACCGAAGCGCCCCCTCCCGCGACCGACACCGGCGTGGCCACGGGGGAGACCGGCGGTATCGACGGTCCACTGGCCGAGTGCGAGCCTCAGCTGTCTTGCCCCATGCTGGACATCTATTGCGACTTCGACGGCTGTGGCAACGACTACGCCTCGCCCGAGGCCGACTGCGCGCTCCAGGCCCTGGCCGCATCATGGAGCGGAACCCCGGCCCGGGTGGTGAACGTCGCCGGCGGAGGGACGCTGTTCGCCACCACACTGCTGGCTCTGGGGGATGGTCAGGTCCTCGTCGAAGAGATCAACCTCGATCTCGGCGACATCACCGTCGAGCAGTGCCAGCTGCAGCCCGCCCAGTGGTTCCTCGACTGTGTGGGGACGGTATCCGATGAGTGCTACGTGCCCGAGCTGTATGTCGACAACGACACGTGCGTGGTGCTCGAGGCACCGATGTGCCCTCCGCTGTAGCCGGGGCCTGCGCCCGTCTGCGCCAGGGTCTCAGCGCGGCGCTTGGGCACAGTGGGCGCCGCGTATCCCTGTCATCGGTGGCGACGCGGTTGGCGACGAAGCGGCGAGGCCCGGCGCCATCCGGCACCGCGGCCAAGGGGAGCGACGAGGTCTGTCGCCACGCGGCACCGCGGCCAAGGGGAGCGACGAGGCCTGTAGCGACGCGGCACCGCGGCCAAGCAGCTCCGCTACCGAGCCGCGATGAGGCCTGGCGCCATGCGGGTACCGCGGCCAAGGGGAGCGAGGAGAGCTGTCGCCATGCGGCACCGCGGCCAAGCCGCGACGAGCGTTGTCGCCATGCGGCACCGCGGCCAAGCAGCTCCGCTACCGAGCCGCGATGAGGCCTGGCGCCATGCGGTACCGCGGCCAAGGGGAGCGAGGAGAGCTGTCGCCATGCGGCACCGCGGCCAAGCAGCGACGAGGCCCGTAGCCACGGGACGCGGCGGCCAGCGGCGACGGAGCCAAGAGGTGGCGAGGCCAAGCGGGCGCCGTGGCGTGGGCGGTCACCGACGCGAGACTCACTGGCGGAAGAACATCACCGCAGAATGGCGCTCGGTGCCCGTCTCGAATTCGATCGACTTCGAGCGAATCCCGTCGGGGCGGTGCTCGGGCAACGTGGTGGGGTGAGGGATGCCGTCGACCACCGCCGTCATGAAGTCCGTCCATAGCGGCGTGGCGGTGGTGTAGCTGGCCTCCTCGTCGCCCATGCTGCGCTCGTACTGGTCGTCGCCCATCCAGGCGGCGGTCACGAACCGGGCGGTGAACCCCACAAACCAGGTATCGGTGGTGTTCTTCTTCTTCGAGGCGGTCCCGCTCTTGCCGCCTGCGGGCACGCCGATCTTCTGGGCGCGTCGTCCGATGCCGCTGGTGACCACGTCTCGCATCATCCGGGAGATGAGGAACGCGGTGCGGGGATCGACGGTCTGGACGGGAGGCTCGGTGGCGAGGCGGCCCATCGCATCGAGGCGGCCGGCCACGTCCATCGCACCGTCGTGGGGATGCCGATGGTCCAGCACCACCTGCCCACGCTTGTCGGTCACACGACGGAGGAACCTTGGATCCCACCACAGGCCGCCACGCGCGAAGATTCCGAACGCACGCGACAGCTCGTCCATCTGCACGCACGAGGCGCCCAGCGACAGCGCCTTGTCGGCGATGAGCTCGGTGGTGAATCCCAGTCGCCGGGCCCACGTGGCCACGGTGTCGGCTCCCAGCCGCTGGAACAGCCGGATCGAGGGCAAGTTCAGCGAGTGGATGAATGCGTTGCGCAGCAGGATCTGCCCGGAGAGGGTTCCGTGGATGTTCCCCGGGTTCCAGACCTCGCCCGGATCGGGCTCGTAGGCCTTGTCTTCGAGCAAGGTGTCCATCGTGAAGCGCTTGGTGTCGAGCGCGAGCGCGTAGTAGATGGCCTTGAACACACTGCCGGGCTGGCGGCAGGCCTGGGTGGGACGATTGAACTGCGAGCGGTCGTAGTCGTGCCCGCCCTTCATCGCCACGACGTAGCCGGTCTCGAGATCGGCGGTCAGCAGGGCTCCCTCCACCCGGGGCACCTGGCCCAGCTGCGCGACCACGAGGTCGGGTTGGTCGGGATCGGGTGGTCCGCCCCGCGGTGCGTCGACACGCCGAATCCACACCACGTCACCCTCTTCGAGCGCGTCGCGCACGTCGCTGAGCATCACGCCGTTGACCCCGGTGTTCCGGTCGTAGCGGGAAGCCCAGTTCATGTAGCGCAGCGGCACGATTGCGGCCACGGCTCCGGTGTCGACCCAGGCGTTGTAGCGGTTGACCTTGGTCACCAGGGCCAGATGCCACTGGCTGAGCTCCGAGAGCGCAGTGGGCCCGTAGGTGGCCGACAGCCGCTCGAGCAGCGCGGTGCGTGCGGTGGGCTGCCGCAGGTGCGTCACCGGTCCGCGCCAGCCCTGACGACGGTCCAGTTGGCGCAGGCGGTGGTCGATGGCCACGGCCGCCTCGGCCTGGAGGGGCAGCTGGACCGGGGTCTCGATCTGCAGGCCGTCGGTGAGCACGGCGTCTTCGCCCAGCGCCTCGACCAGGGTCTGCCGGACGTGCTCGGCGTAGTGCGGCGCCCGGTTGCGAAATGGATCCGCGGCGTCGGTGTACAGCGTGATGGCCTCGGCCTCGGCCGCGTCGCGCTGCGCGGCATCGATGTAGCCGGCCTCCACCATGTCTTGCAGCACCACCGCCCGGCGTCGACGGGCCCGGTCGAGGCTGGCGACGGGGCTATAGCGGCTGGGTGCACGAGCCAGGCCCGCGATGAGTGCACTCTCGGCCAGCGTCAGCTCCGACA
>JAHZJA010001366.1 GCA_022601155.1 Deltaproteobacteria bacterium
CTGGCCGCCTCGACCCTGTTTGGTCACGTCCGCGGTGCGTTCACGGGGGCGGTCACCGATCGCCGCGGGCTGCTGACCCTGGCGGATGGAGGCACGGTCTTTCTCGACGAGGTGGCGGAGCTCGAGATGGACCTCCAAGCGCGGATGCTCCGGGTCCTCCAGGAGCGCAACTTCGTGCCCGTGGGCGGCACCGATCCTCGCCAGGTGGATATTCGGCTGATCACGGCCACGCACAAGTCGCTGCGCGAAGAGGTCGAGGCCCGTCGTTTTCGCGAGGACCTGATGTACCGGATTCGCGTCGTGCCGATCTTCATCCCCCCGCTGGTCGAGCGCAGCGGCGATGTGGAGGCGCTGCTGTGGGAGTTCATCCGTCAGTTCAACGAGGCGAACCTGCGGCGTGTCGAGGTGATCGCGGGCGATGTCTACGACATGCTGATGGGATACCCGTGGCCGGGTAATGTTCGCGAGCTTCGCAACGTGGTGGAGTACGCGTTTGCCGTGGGGGAAGGCCCGGTGCTGCAGGCCAACGAGGTCCCGCCCGAGCTTCGCGGTGAGCTGCCCCTGACGGGCAAGAAGGCCCGTCGACCCGAGGATGCCGAGCGGGAGCGCGTGGCGGAGGCGCTGCGCATGGCGGGGGGCCAGCGCAGCCAAGCGGCGGAGCTGCTGGGGATCAGCCGGACGACCCTGTGGCGCCGGCTTCGAGAGCTGAAGCTCCCTGAATGATCGGTCCGCGTGTTTCATCGTGTTTCATCGCGTTGGAACAGATCGCGGTCGCGATGCCCCACGCCAGGTCGAGCGAGGCGAACCGCTGCGGCCGAGCGCGGAGCAGGTGTTCGGGGGCGAAAGCCTGATTGGCGCCGGACCGCTCGAGCACCGTCATCATGGCTTCGCTCAGCCCACACAGCAGCAGCGCATCGCCGCGCCCAACGGCCAGTCGCGAGGCCTCGGCCAGGGTGGTGGCGACGGTGGCATCCATGCCCTGGGCTCGCTTGAGACGGAGGATGACCACGGTGGTGGAGGCGTCCTCGAAGGCGTCGTCGATCGCAGTGACCAGCTCCGTCGCCGCTCCGAAGAACAGCGGCCCCTCCAGCTGCACGACGCGGATGCCGGGCTCGCGCTCCTCCGGCTCGGCCGACGGCGCACGGTCTTGCCACCGTCCGCGTGCGTCGCGAACGACCTCGTGGACGGCCAGGGTCCGGCTTCGACGGAGGAACGCGACGATGCTGATGCCCACGCCCAGATAGATCGCGGTGTCGAGTGACAGCGTCCAGGTGGCCACGACGGTGACGGCCAACGCCATCGCGTCCGTCTTCGACGCGCGCACGGTTCGGACCAGGCGCGGGACGTCCACCAGATCCCAGGCCACCACCAGCAGCAGTCCGGCGAGGCTGGCGATGGGCGTGTGGTCGAGGACGGAGCCGAAGGCGAGCACCACCCCGAACATCATGGCGCCCGTCGCAATCCCGGCGATTCGACTCTTGGCGCCGCTACGCTCGTTGACGGCCGAGCGCGACAGGCTCCCGCTGACCGGGTATCCGCCCCACAGCCCCGCGGTGAGATTGGACAGCCCCTGCCCCACGAACTCGGTCGAGGCGTCGAGCCGTTGCCCGGTGCGTGCGGCGATCGAGCGGGCGACCGCCGTCGACTCCACCAGTGACAACACGGCCCCGGCGACGGCAACGGGGAGCAGCACGCCGACATCGGCCAACGGCGGGAGGCCGGGCGTCGGGAACGACTCGGGGATGGGGGAGAGGTCGGCCACGACCCTCAGACCACGTGCCTCCAGCCCTAGCGCCACATTGACGACGAGCATGGCGATCATCGCGACCACGGCCCCCGGAATGCGGCGCCCGATCCTGCGACTGACCCCGCGCGTGGCGAAGATGATGACGACCGTGGCCACGGCGACCGCCACCGCGAGGCCAGAGGCGTCGCTGGCCGTGGGAGCCCAGTGGCCCAGCGTGGTGAGCAGGGTGCCGCGCGGCCCCGTGGTGTTGGTGACGTTGTAGAGCTGACCTGCGCCGATGAGGACGGCGGCCCCGGTGATGTACCCGAGTACGACTGGCACCGAGATGTAATCCACGACCGCGCCCAGGCGCAGCAGCCCCGCCCCGACCTGCAACGCGCCGATCATCAACGCGAGGGTCAGGGCCACGCCGACCGGGTCGCCACCCAGGCCGGTCGCCACCGCAGCGCCCACCAACAGGCTCAGGGCGTTGGTCGGACCGGCGACCACGTGTTTCGAGCTGCGAAACAACGACCCAACAATGGTGGGAGCCGCAGCTGCGTACAGCCCCATCGCGGGGGGCAGCCCGGCGATCGTCGCGTAGGCGAGGCCCTGGGGAACAGCCAGGAAACAGACCGTAGCCGCCGCAGAGAGGTCGCTGGGGAAGTCCCGAGCCCGATAGCGGGCCATGGGCGGCAGGGGCAGAGCAGGGGGTCTCATCGTGCATTGCTCGACCTACGCAAGGATCAGGCCACCCCGCGCGCACGCGCGGCTGGCGACAATGGCCTGCGCCTGGCACAAAGGTTGCTACCCGTCGGACCGAGACCCACGCATGAACTACGGCTTCGTCATCGACAACCGCAAGTGCATCGGGTGCCACGCGTGTTCGACCGCCTGCAAGAGCGAGAACGAGGTGCCGCTGGGGGTGCATCGCACGTGGGTCAAGTCCGTCGAGCGCGGCAGCTACCCCGATGTTCGCCGCAGCTTTCAGGTCACCCGCTGCAACCACTGCGAGAACCCGCCGTGCGTCCGGATCTGCCCGGTCACCGCGATGTACCAGCGGGACGACGGCATCGTGGAGTTCGACAAGGACGTGTGTATCGGGTGCAAGGCGTGCATGCAGGCGTGCCCGTACGACGCGATCCACATCGATCCCGAGTCGCACACGGCGGCCAAGTGCCACTACTGCGCGCATCGGATCGACGTCGGCCTGGAGCCCGCGTGCGCGGTGGTCTGCCCCACCCACGCCATCGTGGCGGGCGACCTCGACGACCCGATGTCGGAGATCGCCACGCTGGTCGCCAGCGCCAAGACCACGGTGCGCAAGCCCGAGCAGGGGACCGCGCCCAAGGTGCTCTACATCGAGGGCGATGACGTGGCGCTGCATCCCACGGTGTTGGGGGAGGGCCCGGCCCGCGGCGGGATGCAGTTCTCCGATGTCGTGTCCGAGCAGGGGCTCACGCCGCTTCGGACCGGGGCACAGACGACGACCACCACGGCGCCCTCCGGCGCCACGATTCGAGTTCCCGCGGCTCAAGGTCTTCCGCCCCGCGGCCCGATTCGCACCGCAGGGCGCCAGGCCGAGCAGATGGTGCAGCTGGCCTGGAACGCGCAACACGAGATCCCATGGCACTGGCCGGTCCCGGCCTACCTGGTCACCAAGGGAATCGGTGCGGGCATCTTCTTGGTGCTGACGTTGGGGTGGGGGCTGGGCCTGTTCGCGTTCGACTCGGGCACGATGCTCGGCGGCGGACTGATGGGGCTGTTGTTCACTCTCGTCACCACGGCGTTGCTGGTCTACGACCTCGAGCGTCCCGAGCGATTTCTCTCCATCCTCCTGCGGCCCCAGTGGAGCAGCTGGCTGACCCGCGGAGCGTTCATCCTCGTTGGGTTCACCACCGTGGGCGGGCTTTGGTGGACGCTCGAGGCGGCGTCGAGCCTCGGCATGGGGCCGTTCGTCATGCCCCCCGGGCTACGCGACGTGATGATGTGGGCAACGCTCCCGCTCGCCGTGGGCACGGCGGTCTACACCGCGTTCTTGTTCGCACAGGCCGAGGGGCGAGATCTGTGGCAGAGCCCGCTGCTTCCCGTGCACCTGTTGGTGCAGGCGCTCGTGATGGGGACCGGGGCTCTGCTGGTGCTCGACGCGGTGAGCGGCCTGCCCACGCCAATGGTCGGGGTGCTGCGCTCTGGCTTCGGCACGATGCTGGTCGTCGACGTGTTCGTGACCGTGGCGGGAGAGCTGGGGGTTCCGCATGCCAGCGAGATCGCCGCGCGGGCCGCCCACGAGATCACCCACGGACGCTATCGGCATCGCTTTTGGTGGGGGGCGATCGTGATGGGTCACGCCGCTCCCCTCGCGCTGCTGGCCACGGGCTCGACCGGGTTGGTCGCGGTGGGGGCAGTGCTCGCGGGGGTGGGCCTGTACCTCTATGAGCATGCGTTCGTGATGGCCCCGCAGGAGATTCCCAACTCATGAGTGACTTGGCGTCCCGCGTCTCCGACTTTCTCGCGGCCTTGCTGCGACTTCCACCCCATGAGCCGACGACCAGCGAGGCCAAGGGACCGACCAACGCGGCCGGACACGCGCTGCCCGGGTTCGCGGCGGCCGAGCGCGAGCCGGTCGCCCTGACCGAGGTGCGTCACGCCGACGGGCGCATGAGTCGGTACCCGCCCGCGTCCACCTGGGACGATTGGGTGGAGTGGGACGCCAAGGCCTGGCCCCGCAAGGTGCCGCGGCGCTACACGCTGGTGCCCACGATCTGCTTCAACTGCGAGAGTGCCTGCGGGTTGCTGGCCTACGTCGACAAGCAGACGTTCGAGATCCGCAAATTCGAGGGCAACCCGGTGCACCCCGGCAGCCGCGGACGCAACTGCGCCAAGGGCCCCGCGACCCACAACCAGATCTACGATCCCGAGCGCATCTTGTACCCGCTCCAGCGGGTGGGGCCGCGGGGGTCGGGGCAGTGGCGCCGGGTCAGCTGGGACGAGGTCCTCGACGCCGTCGGAGCGAAGATGGCCGACAGTCGTCGTCGCCGACGCGACGGCATCATGTATCACGTGGGTCGCCCGGGCGAGGACCACTACACCAACCGCTGCATCACGGCGTGGGGCGTCGACGGCCACAACAGCCACACCAACATCTGCTCCGCCTCGGCGCGCGAGGGGTACTTCTTGTGGGGGGCTGGCGATCGCCCCAGCCCCGACTTCGCCAACGCCAAGACGATCTTGCTGATCTCCAGCCACCTGGAGACCGGGCACTACTTCAACCCGCACGCGCAGCGGATCATCGAGGGCAAGCTGGAGGGGGCCAAGCTCATCGTGATGGACCCGCGACTGTCCAACAC
>JAHZJA010001367.1 GCA_022601155.1 Deltaproteobacteria bacterium
GAGACGACCAACTGGGTCTACGACGTCGATGGCACCGTGTTGATGTCGACCCCCCGCACCAGCTTCACGTGGATCGAGTACCCGACCGTCGCCGATATCGACAATGACGGCTCGGCCGAGATCCTGGTGGGCGCGGTGGGCCCCGGGTTTGCCGTGCAGGCGATTCGCGACATCGAGGACCGCTGGATCCCCGCGCGGCGGATCTGGAACCAGCACACGTACCACGTGACCAATGTGCGAGAAGACGGCACGATTCCGCAGTTCGAGCCGCCGAACTGGGAGACCCTCAACACCTTCCGCACCCAGGCTCAGGTGGGTGTAGGCGGGGTGTGCAAGCCCGATCCTGCGGGTTGAGCTCGCACCGCCGTCGATCTCGGGCCACCGCGGATTCCGAGCGTTGCCTGTCGCGAACCCGCGCGGGCAGACCCGGCCGTCGCAGCCTCGGCCCCGGCGCACGGCGGCGGTGATTTCCGGCGGCCGTAGTGGGACCATGGAGCCGATGCTCCTGCATAGACTTGCGGTGCTCGCCTCGTTGTCACTCGCCGGTTCGCCTGGCTGCGGCGAGACGGGCGATCAAGGTGGCGTGGATGTTCCCAACCCGCTGACGGATCCCGACGAAGGACCTCCCGCGGGTACCGACGAAGGTGAGTGCACCGTGCCCGCCGAGGCCGGGCTGGCCGACGTCTCCAACCCGACCACCGTCGTGGGCGATGGCACGCCCCAAAGCTGCACCGCCGACGCCACCATCGACGCCGTGGCCCAAGGCGGCATCATCACCTTCGACTGCGGGCCCGATCCGGTGGTCATCACGTTGGACCGTCCCGCGAAGATCTTCAACGACACCGGGCCCGAGATCGTCATCGACGGCGGTGGTCTGGTCACCCTCAGCGGAGCGGGCCGCACCCGGATTCTGTACATGGACACCTGCGACGAGGCCCAGGTGTGGACCACCCCCATGTGCAACAACCAAGACCACCCGCGACTGACCGTCCAGAACCTGACGTTCGTCGATGGCAACGCGACCGCCGAGGGCGAGGAGCTCAGCGGCGGCGGTGGGGCCATCTACGCCCGCGGCGGCCGGCTCAAGGTGCTCAACTCGCGATTTTTCAACAACGAGTGCGCGAGCGTGGGGCAAGACGTGGGGGGCGGCGCGATTCGGGCCTTCGACCAGTACAACGGACAGCAGCTGTACCTGGTCAACAGCACCTTCGGGGGCGAGCCAGGCCTGGGCAATCGCGGGTCCAACGGCGGCGGCATCAGCAGCATCGGCGTGTCGTGGACCATCATCAACAGCCTGTTTTCCCACAACGAGGCGGTGGGCAACGGCGCCAACCCAGCCGCCCAGGGTACGCCGGGCGGGGGCAGTGGCGGGGCCATCTACAACGACGGCAACACCATGACGCTGTCGCTTTGTGGCACGACCATCGAGCACAACCGCGTCAACGACCACGGCAGCACCATCATCTTCGTGAGCAACGACCACACGGGCAACATGCGGATCGAACGGTCATCGATCATCAACAATGAAGGCGGCACCTGGTACCCGAACTATCCGCAGATCTCGGGACACGAGGACACGCCGATCGAGGTGATCGACTCCACGATCGGGCCGTGACCGTGGCGGCCCGCGAGGCCGCGGCGCTCGCCGACCCTGCCCGCGTCCGAGGACCACCGCTGCCCTGCCCCCGACGCCGACGCTGATGGCCTCGTTGCGCTCGTGCAGAGCCTCAGAGCCCGTGTTCCGATCCGAGACACGCGCAGCCTCGGCACCCCTTCGCTCGCGCGGCGGGCTGTTGCCCCGGGGGATGCGGTCACGGCTCGAACGAGGTATGGGTCGCTGCGGTGGGGTCTCGTCGTGTGGCAAAGCCTTGGGACCGGTGGGGTAACCCGCCGCCCGCCGCCCGCCGACTGTGCCGGATCGTGACCCTGTGTGGTGTGGCGACCCTCGGCGCGCCCGACCGTGTAGCGGCGGGTTCTTCCGCCCCGGGAGGCACCGCACAGGAGCCCGAAACCCCCGGCGGTACGGAGACGGCGCCCGCGGTCCCGCCCCCCGACTTCCCGGCCGAGATCGAGCTCGACTGGCAGGCCCCGCCCCACTGCCCGGATGCCGACGCGCTGCGCCTGCGCATCGAGCAGCTCATGGGCGCCCCTCCCCGAGGCGAAGGCACGGTGGTGGTCGTGGGCCGGGTGGAGCCCACCGAAGGTGGGTTGAAGCTCGCACTGTCGACCGACTTCAGGGGCCGGGTCGAGCGACGAGAGCTGTTTGGGCCCACGTGCGATGAGCTCGCCGAAGCGACCGCGATCGTCCTGGCCGTTGCCCTCGAGCCCGAGCTCGCCAGCTCGCTGCCCGTCACCGCCCCCACCGCCCAACCCGAGACCGCCCAGACCGAGCCCGAGACAGTGCCCGAGCCCGACTCGCGTCTCGGGCCCGCCGCGGCTCCGATCTCGAATCCGGACCCGGACCCCGCCGAGGTGGACAGGCTTCCACCGTCCACCCCGCCAACGGTTGCGCCCCCACGCGGAGACCCCAGCGCCATCCCCTCGGCGACCTCGCGACCGCAGACACGGATTCGTGTCGGCGCGGCGGGGGAGTTCGGTACGCTGCCCGGGCTGACCGGAGGCCCTCGGCTCGCGCTTGGCCTGGCGTGGCCTCGGGCGCGACTCGAGGTACACGGTGGCTATCTGGCGCCGCGCCTCGATGCCTCCGAGGGTCGGGGAGTCCTTTACCAAGCGGGCATGGCCGGGGTGCGCGGCTGCGGGCGGTTCATGTTCGGTCGGGTCGAGCTCCCCGTGTGCGGCGGGGTCGAAGGCGGTGCGGTCCGGGCGGCCACTCGCGGCTTCGCGCCCGCGCGCACACGCCACGGCCCCCGGTGGGGCCCGCTCGCCAGTGTCGGGATCGCGGCGCGGTTTCGCCGCATTGGCTTGTGGAGCGCCGTGGAGGCCCTCGTACCCATCCAGCGCGGCGAATTCGTGATCGCGGGCGAGGTCGGCTTCCGCGGAATTCCACTGTCGAGCCGGCTCGTGTTCGGACTCGAGTTCATCATCCCGTAGGATCGACACCGAGCCGGACATTGGTCATGAGCGTGGACGAGCGCCCGATCGCCAGCCCCCTATCGAGCTTCCGCTCGATGTACCGCGAGCACTATGGGCTGGTGTGGGGTGCCGCGCGGCGGTTCGGCGTGGACGATCACCACCTCGACGACGCCGTGCAGGAGGCCTTCTTGGTCGCCTATCGCCGCATGGGGACGTTCGGCGGCGGCTCAGCCAAGGCGTGGCTGTACGGCATCACCCGCCGCGTGGCCAGCAACTATCGCCGCGCCGAACGTCGGGCCATACGCCGCAAGGACGCGGTCCGCCGCACCACACAGATGAGCGGCTCACGCCCCGCCGAGGCCGTCGAAGCCATTCAAGCTCTCGACCGCTTCGTGGGTGCGTTGCCCGAGCGCCATCGAGAGATCTTCGTGCTCTCGGAGCTCGAAGGCATGACGGGGGCCGAGGTCGCGCGCACGCTCGGCCTGCGGCCCAGCACCACCTACGACGCGATCCGTAGCCTGCGTCGACGCTTTGAAGAGAACACCGCTGACATCCCCCCTCCCCAGCAGCTGCGGCGTCTTGCCGAGCAACAGCGACCCCGCGCCACTGCCCGGTCGTGGAGTGCCTTGGCCGCGGCGATCCCTTCGATCGGCTCGGTCCCGGCTGCACCCACCTCCAGCGCGTGGGGCCTGCCGAAGTGGTCGGCGTTGTCGCTGGGGGCCAAGACCACCGCGGTGGGGTTGGGGACCGCGGCCGCGGTCGCGATCGGTCTGGCCGTCACGCCCCCTTCGACGGACCCTCCAGCAACCCCGCAGGTGTCGTCCGGGGCTGCCGCCGCGGTCTCGCCCCCCGAGCACGCCCGGTCCCGCCCCGCGGTCCAACCGGCGCGAACAGACTCGGCGCCGCCACCCAGCATCGACGAGCCTAGTCCGCCTGCGACACCCGTCACTCCGCGACCAGGCAAGGGCCGCTCGCGACCGGCTCGACCGGCGGCCCCACCCCCTGCCCCCTCGAGCCTCGCCGAGGAGAACGCACTGCTGCGCGATGCCGCAGCCGCGCTGGCCACCGAGGATCCGGCGCGCGCGCTCGAGCTGGCCAATCGCCACCGCCGCGAGCACCCCGACAGCCCCATGGGGGACGTCAGCGTGGCGCTGCGAGTGGAGAGCTTGTGTGCGCTGGGCAAAGGGGTCCAGGCCCGCGGAGAGGCGCGGGTATTCCTGCGCCGCCGTCCCGGCTCACCGCTCGCCGACCGGATCGAGTCGGCATGTCCAGAAAATTCGAAGACCGCCCCGTAGATTCGGAACCCAGCCGGACAACGCAAGGGGTCATGAAGCGATCGAACCTGCTGGTCTCTTGCTTGCTCTGCGTCGGCCTGGGTTCGGCGGCATGCGTGGTGCCCATCGAACTGGTGGACGACGATGGCTCGACATCGAGCGGCGAAGGTACGGACTCGGGCGATACCACCGGTTCCCTCGACGCATCCGATGGAACCGTCGATCCATCCGACACCAACGGCTGCGCAGCGGGAACCCCAGGGTGCCCTTGCCTGCCCAACAGCGGCTGCGAGGCGGGCCACGCCTGTGCCGACGACGAGTGCGTCCCCCTGTCGGGAGATTGCGGCAACGGAATGATGGACGCGGGCGAGGACTGCGACGACGGCAACCTCACCGACGCCGACGGCTGCAACGCGGACTGTCGCCTCTCGGGGTCGGTGGTCTGGTCGCTGGACTACGGCGATCCGATTGGAACCGGCCGCGCCAATTCCGTGGCGATCGATTCCACGGACGCCATCGTGGTGGGGGGCTCCGAGAACGTCGACTTCGAGACCCGAGGATGGGTACGCAAGCTCGATCGACAGGGCGTGGAGCAGTGGCTCGATGTCTTGCCGGTAGACGTCACGAACCTTGAGATGGCTACGGGTCCCAACGACCGCATCGCCGCGGGGTGCTCGGAGGAGGGTGATTTCGGCTTCGGGTCGCTATGGACACGCACCTATGACACCACGGGCGCAATCGAGCAGACCATCGACGAGGGCTGGGACATGACCCAGGGCATCGCGATCAACCCCACCGGCATCGTCCTCGCGGGCGGCTCCAGCCGCATCTACGCCTACGACGGCGGGCCCGGGTGGTGGTGGCCGCTCGACGGCCAGATCGGCGCGATGACGATGACCCCCGCCGGCAGCTTCTTCGTCGTCGGCAGGGCCGACGAGAGCGATGCCAGCTGGGTCGCCTCGTACGGTGACTCCAGCGCGTTGGGAGACCCGGCCTGGTCGCAGCTCGGACCCGACGGGTTTGCCAGGGGAGTGGCCATCGACAGCATGGGCAACGTGATCGTCGCCGGCAACGATCTGGACCTGCTGGCCCCCGCGTGGCTGCAGAAGCTCGCGCCCGATGGCTCCCAGCTGTGGTTTACGTACCTCGAAAACAGCAGCGGCTTCGAAGGATTAGCCCGTGGAGTCGCCGTCGACTCCCACGATCGAATCGTGGTGGTGGGCGACGCCAGCACCGGCTTTGACACAAACGCGCAGATCAGCAAGTTGGAGGCCGACGGTGAGCCGCTGTGGACGGTCGAGGAACAGCTCGGCGACGCCAACGCCGTCGCGATCCACTCGAACGACGAAATCGTGGTCGCGGGGCACCTCGGCCTGCGCATCTGGGTCGCCACCTACACCCCGTAGCGGAACCGACGGCTCGGTCCCGAACGCGGCCCCGCCAAATGTCGGCGGGGGCCGGGACGACGTGAGCTGACCTCCAGCCACACAGATCGGCGAAGGTCCAGTTTGATTCGGTTGACACCTGCACGGCCCAGATCAGCGAAAATCGAACGGCCCGAGGCATTGATTTCACTCCGGCGGGGTCGAGCCCGGAGCTCGTGCCGGAGCCCTCCGAGACCCACGCAAGACGGCCTGGACCCCGGTACCATGCCAGCCTGGTATGGACGACGGATCGGGACGCCAGGCCCTCGCCCCCTGCGACGGGCTCGAGCCGCGGGCGATGGAGACGGTGACACCACCCTCCAACCCCGTCAGCGCCCAGATCACGCGGACCCTCCACGCTCCGCCTCGCGACCCTGACGACCGCCTCGATGCGGCCACCCGCGACCGTGACTCTGGGCCCGTCCGCAGTGATGCCGACGCAACGTCTGCACCAGTACCGCGACACATCGGTCGGTTTGCCGTCCTCGGGACGCTCGGCCGCGGCGGGATGGGCACCGTCTACGAGGCCTTCGACCGCGCGCTCGATCGGCGCGTCGCGGTCAAAGTGTTGCACCGCGACGTCGACCCCGACAGCCGCATGCGACTGGTCCGCGAGGCCCAGGCCCTGGCCAAGCTCTCCCACCCCAACGTGGTCCACGTCCACGAGGTCGGCGAGGTGGACGGACAAGCCTTCGTCGCGATGGAGCTGGTCCGCGGCAAGACCCTCAAGCGGTGGTCGAAGCAGGAGCCCCGGCCCGACTGGCGAGCATGTCTGGAGGTCTACGGCCAAGCGGGCGAGGGGCTCGCGGCCGCGCACCGACAGGGGCTGGTCCATCGCGACTTCAAGCCGAGCAATGCCGTCCTCGACGACGAAGGTCGCGTGAGGGTGCTCGACTTCGGCCTCGCTCGCGCCGTCGACGAAGAGCCGGCCTCGGGCGTCGAGGGGGCATCCGGCATCGTCGGCTCTCCGCTGGCGGAATCGTCGGGACGAAGCACGGATGTGCGGGTAACCGCCACCGGGGCCGTGATGGGCACACCGGCCTATATGCCGCTCGAGCAGATGGCCGGCGGCGTCAACGATGCTCGCAGCGACCAGTTCAGCTTCTGTGTGGCGTTGTTTCGGGCCGTATACGGCACACGCCCCTACCCGGGGAAATCACTGACGACGCTCCGGGCGAGCTTGGAAGACGGCGAGGTCCAGCCCACCCCTCACGCCACCGCCATTCCCTCGCGACTGCGCCCGATCCTGGTGCGTGGCCTGGCCCGCTCCCCCGAGGATCGATGGCCGTCGATGGACATACTGCTCGCCGAGCTGGCCCGGCTGCGAGCGCCAAGACCGACTCGTCGGTGGCAGGGTCCGACGGTGGGGCTGGTCGTCGGGCTGGGACTGGTCGGGGCGGGGCTCGCCTACCAGGGCGAGCAACGATGCACCGATGCCGAAGCCCGCCTCGAGGGGATCTGGGGCGAGGCCCAGCGTGATCGCGTGCGAGACTCGATACTGGCCACCGCCCGCCCCTACACGGACGCGACCTGGGCTCGGGTCCGCGATGGGCTCGATGCGTACGCCGAGCGGTGGGCCGCGCGCCATACCGCGGTGTGCGAGGCGACCAGCGTACGGCGAGAGCAGAGCGACACCGTCATGGAGCTTCGCATGGGCTGCCTCCGTCGCCGACGGGACGACCTGCGGGCGACCGTCGAGGTGCTCGCCCGCGACGAGACCCCAGTGCTCAACGCGACGCAGCTGGTCGACAGCCTCCCCCCGCTCGACAACTGTGATGACGTCCCGCGGCTGACACAGCGCAGCCAGCGGGTCCCGCCACCCGACGATCCGCAGGTCTCGGGCCGGGTGGAGGTGATGCGAGCCACCATCAACGATGCGCGGTCTCTGCGAGAGGCCGGACTGTACGCCGATGCGTCGAAGCTCATCGAGGCCCTGGTAGAGCCCGCCCAGGCGCTGGGGTACCCGCCGCTCGAGGCCGAAATCCGAATGTGGCGGGGAAGGACCATGGCCGACAACGGCCAGTACCCCCGCGCGGCCCAAGAGCTCCGAGCCGCGCACGCGCTGGCTGTCGAGCACGACCACGAACAAGTCGAGCTCGGCACCAGTATCTCGCTCGCGGCGGTCGTGGGCGAGATGCTCGCCAAGCCCGAGGCGGGGCTGGTGTGGGGTCGCGGGGCGGTGGCGCTCGCCAAGCGGCTCGGTACCCCGGTCGATCTGGCCCGCACGCTGAGCGCCCTGAGCGGGGTCGAGCGCTTCTCCGATCCCGCGGCGGCGGAGACCATGCTCCGGACCGCCCTGCGGCTGCGCGAGCAGGCGCTCGGCCCGGAGCACCGACTGGTCGCCAAGACCGTCAACGAGCTCGGCGTCCTGCTACAGGACGAAGGCAGATTCGAGGAGGCCCAGGCCGAGCTCGAGCGAGCCCTGAACATCTCCTCCGCGACGTTGGGACCCGACCACCCGCAGGTCGCCACCGCCCTCAACGGTCTCGGCGCGGTGCTGGTCCGTCGTGGCCGGCCCGCGAGGGCGCAGCCTCTGCTGCGGCGGGCGCTGGAGATCCAGCGACGCGGTCTGGGGCCCGACCACCCCGCGATGGCGGCCAGCCTCAACAACCTCGCCATCGCGCTGTCCGACCAGGGCAAGCTGGACGAGGCGGAGCAGAGCCTGCAGCAGGCGCTGCAGATCCGCCAGCGAGCCCACGGCCCCCAGCACCCGCTGGTCGGCGACGCGTTCAACAACCTCGCCATGCTGATGCACCAGCGCGGTGAGGCGGCGGAAGCGGAGCGGCTGTTACGTCGGGCCCTCGTCATCTGGGAAAACGCCCACGGCTCCGAGCACCGCGACGTCGCGGGGGCCCAGTTCAACCTGGCCATGCTGCTGGAGAACCAAGGCCACGCCGACGAGGCGCGGCCGCTGTATCGGCAGGCGGTCGAGACGTGGGAAGCGACGCTCGGGCCCCGCCACGAAGACGTCGCCCTGGGGCTGGTCGGCTACGGCACGGCTCTTCGTCGCAACGACCAACTCGAGCCGGCGCGAGCCAAGCTGCAGCGGGCCCTGGACATTCTCGAGCCGGCACTTCGACCCGACCACCCTCGGCTGGCCAACCCGCTGGTCGAGCTGGCGCTGGTCGAGCACCTCCAGGACAACGACACCGCCGCCACGGCCTACGCACAGCGAGCCGTATCGATCCGCGAGGCCACCGCGGCTGGCCCCCGCGAGCTGGCCTGGGCCTACTTCGTCTTGGCTCGATCGCTGTGGTCCAATCCCGTACAGCGTCAGCGTGCCCTCAGCCTGGCCTCGAACGCCCGCACGAAGTTCGCCGGGCTCGGGGAGGCGGGACGAGCCGATGTCGCTGAAATCGACCATTGGCTCGCCATCCGCCGTCGGCACGAGACGTACGCGCACTGACGGAGGCCACAGCTCAGGCTGCACTCGGACCAAGGTGTCTGCCCGGTCACGCCAACGACAGCAAGCCGATCGCCCGGGCACCCTCGTCGAATTTCGTGGCGAGACAAACGCTCCCACCACCGGACTTCGGTTGCGTGAGAGCTCGTACCGATTCGCTCCGGATCACCGGTTCGTGCGGCTGGATGTCGACAAGGTCGGCTCCGATACACAAGCGTCGGATGCCCGCCGTGGCGATCGGAACATTACTGTCGACACTCGCGCTGGGTGCCGGGGGTGGCTGCTACTCCGGCGTCCGCGGGTTCGACCCGGGGCCTGATCTCGAAGGCGCCGACGATGGAGCCAACGACGGCGAGATCGACGAGCCCGAGGAGCTGGAGGAGCTGGACCCCGGTCGCGTGGTGATGCGCCGGCTCACCAATACCGAGTACGACAACACCATCCGCGACCTCCTGTTCGGCCTCGACGTCAGCCCCTCGGCGGACTTTCCCGCCGACGAGGTGAGCCTGGGCTTCGACAACATCGGCAATGTCCTGTCGGTGACCCCCGTGCTGTTCGAGCTGTACGAGCGAGCGGCCGAGCAAACGCTGGAGCTGGCGCTGACCTCCAACGTGGGCGAGCCCGATCGCCAGGAAGCAGAAACGGTAGGCGGTTCTGCGGGAGATGTGTGTTGCGGCGGCTTTTGGAATCTCAGCACCAACGGCGAAATCGCGACGACGTTCGCCGTGGAGACGGATGGCCTCCACGAGATCGCGGTCCGAGCCTACGGGCAGCAGGCGGGCCCTGACCTCCCGCATATGGTCATCTCCGTCGACGGAGCGATCGTCACCGAGTTCGACGTGAGCGCCACGATCGACGCCCCGGCCGAGCACCTGGTCACCACCGAGCTCGACGCTGGCGAGCACGTGGTCACCGTCGCATTCACCAACGACTACTACGACCAGCTCGCCGCGGAAGACCGCAACCTGTACATCGACTGGACCGAGCTTCGCCCGCAAGACGGCGAGTCCAGTGCGGTGCGTGACAAGATCCTCACCTGCGATCCCGTCCCCGGAGACGAGGCCGCATGCGCCGAGCAGATCCTGAGCACCTTCGGCCGCCGGGCGTGGCGACGGCCGCTGGAGGCAGACGAGCTGGCGGGCCTCCTCGCCCTGTTCCAGACCACGATGGACGAAGGCCAGGGCTTCGACACCAGCATCTCCCAGTCGCTCGAGGCCATCTTGGTCTCTCCGTATTTCCTGTTCCGTGTCGAGATCGACCCTGACCCCGGCTCGCTGGTCCCCCACCCCGTCAGCGACTACGAGCTGGCCACGCGGCTGTCGTATCTGGTGTGGAGCTCCATGCCCGACGACCAGTTGCTCGACCTGGCCCAGGACGGTGCCCTCAGCGATCCCGAGCAGCTCGAGGCCCAGGTGCGGCGCATGCTGCAGGACGACCGGGCACGAGCGTTGGTAGCGAACTTCGCGGGCCAGTGGCTGTACCTGCGGACGCTGGCCGAGCCCATCTCCAAGGACTACGACACCTTCCCCGAGTTCGACCCGCAGCTGCAGGACTCGATGCGCACCGAGTCCGAGATGTTCGTCCAGACCTTCCTCACCGAGGGTCGTAGCCTGCGGGAGCTGCTGACCGGCGACGACACGTTCATCGACGCCAGGCTCGCGGAGCACTACGGCCTGCCCGCGCCCCAGGGCGATGGCTTCAGCCGGATCTCGTTGGAGGGGGTGCCCCGCCGCGGCTTGTTGATGCAGGCCGGCTTGATGAGCGTGCTGTCGCACTCGGTCACCACCTCCCCGGTCAAGCGCGGCAAGTGGGTCCTCGAGCAGCTGATGTGCCTGACGCCCCCGCCCCCGCCGCCCGGGGTCGAGGCCCCGCCGGAAGACACGGCCATCGGAGGCACCATGCGCGAACAGCTCGAGCAGCACCGGGCCGACCCCACCTGCGCTGCGTGCCACTCGCTGATGGATCCCATCGGTCTGGGCTTGGAGCACTTCGACGCCATCGGTCGCTACCGGGATGCCGACGCCGGACAGGCCATCGACGCCAGCGGCACGCTCCCCAACGGCGCCGGCTTCGACGACGCCGTACAGATGGTCGACCACCTGGCCGTCAGCGACGAGTTCGTCTCGTGTGTCGCCCGCAAGGCCCTCACCTACGCGCTCGGACGCGGGCCCGGCATCTCCGACATCCCCTACGTCCAAGAGATCGCCACCGAGCTCGACGCGGGCGACATGACCTTCGAAGAACTCCTGATCGCCATCGTACGTAGCGAGACATTCCGCATGCGTCGCGGGGAGGAGCAGTAGCCATGCCACGCAGCCCAATCTTGTCCCGCCGTGCCTTCCTCGGAGGCGCCGGAGTGATGGTCACCCTGCCGATGCTCGAGGCCATGATGCCTGCGCGCACCGCCCGGGCCGGGATGGCCAGCGCCCCCAAGCGCCTGCTGTGCTGGTACATCCCCAACGGGATCCACATGGCGGCCTGGACCCCCTCGCAGACGGGGGCCGGCTTTGGCATCACACCGATCTTGCAGCCCCTGGCCGACTCCGGCCTGGAGTCGGAGATCCTGGTCGTCAGCGGCATGGACAACATGCCAGCCGAGTCCCAGGGCCCCGGTGACCACGCCTCGGGGACCAGCGGGTTCCTCACCTGCACCCAGGTCACCAAGTCCGAGACCGAGATCACCAACGGCACCTCGATGGACCAGGTCTACGCCGAGCACATCGGCGGGGAAACGGTGGTGCCCTCGCTCCAGCTCGGTATGGACGGTGGCGGCAACACGGGCAACTGCGACAGCGGCTACGGCTGCGCCTACTCTCGCAACATCTCGTGGCAGGGCAACACGCCGCTGTCCAAGCTCACGTCGCCCTCGACCGCGTTCGACCTGCTGTTTGCCGGCTTCGATCCGGGAGCCAGCGCCGCCGAGCTCGCCCAGCGCAAGGCCAACCGCCTGAGCGTGTTGGACTACACCATGGCCGACGCCGACAAGCTGCGGGCGCGCCTGGGTGCGAGCGACCGCCACAAACTCGACGGCTATCTCGACTCGGTGCGTGACCTCGAGACCAAGATCCTCGCCGACGACACGGCGCCGCAGTGCGAGCTGGGTCCCCCGATTCCCGCCGAGGAGCCCCAAGACATCACTGCCCGCATCCGGCTGATGTGCGACGTGATGCTCAAGGCCTTCGAGTGCGACCGTACGCGGGTCATCAGCTTCATGATGGCCAATGCGGGTAGCGGCCGCAGCTACGGCTTCTTGGGCCACCCCAACGGGCATCACCAGTACAGCCACCACAACGACGACCCGGGCAATCTCGCCGCCATCCAGGCGATCAACACCTGGGAGGTCGAGCAGCTCACCTACCTGCTGGAGGGCATGGCCACCGTCACCGATCCCGACGGCACCACCCTGCTCGACA
>JAHZJA010001368.1 GCA_022601155.1 Deltaproteobacteria bacterium
CTCCCAGCTGGGCCAGCGAGGCACTGACGGTCGCATCGGGCAGCTCGCGCCACGCGTAGCGGGTGTTGTCGTAGCGGCTGCCCTCGAGCACGAGGTGCCGGTCCGGATCGATCGATGCCCAGCGTACGCGTCGACCCGGCCACCGGAACAGCCGGTAGCGGCCGGTGCCGTCCCACAGCACGCGCTCACGGGTGTCGTCGGCGAACTCCACCTCGATCTCCACGGGGACGACGAAGTCTCCGTGGCGATGGACGACCACCACCGCTTCCAGATCCTCGTCGGAGGGCTCGGGGCCACGCTTGGGGGGTGGGTCCCCGCCAACGAGCACGCCGTGCTCGTCGCGATGCCAGCCGGCCTCGCCCAGCCGCGCCCGGTTGTTGACCTTGTGCAGCCGGAAGTCGACGGTGCGGGTGCTCGCGAGCGCTTGGTCGAGGAACTGCGCGACGTCGAGATCGATGGGCTCGCCGCTCGCGGTGTGGCCCAGGGTGACCCGCGCGCCGATGCCCTCGATCAGCATGCGCTGCAGGTCGTCTCCGGTGGGATGCGCGAACCGATAGCGGCGGGTGTACGCCCCCATCGCGTTGTCGAACGCCTGCGCCCCAACCAGCTTGCGCAGCGTGACCATGGTGGAGGCGGTCTTGCGGTACACGACCGAGCCGTACATCCCCACCGCCGGGTCGTAGTGGTCGGCGGGCTGGTCGATGGCCTGAATCGGGGGGGTGCGGCCAGTCACGTAGCGAAGGCCGTCGTAGATCCCCAGCGGATGGTCGCCGAGCGTCACCACCCACGGCCCGTCGATGGTGTCGGCCTCGTACCGGTCGACGTAGACCATCACGTTGGAGAAGGTGTTGAGCCCCTCGTCGAGCCACGGCTGGGTGAACTCGTCGGAGGCCAACAGCCCCTGGAAGTACTGGTGCCCGAACTCGTGGATGGTGGTGAACGTGCCGTCGACGCGCTGACGGAACCCCAGCCGGTCGAGAATGGAAGGCAGCCGCAGCGCGGGCGTGCTCGTATAGAAGGTTGGGTACTCCATGCCGCCGGCCCCTTTGGCGTTGTCGGGGGGCACCACGAAGGTGATCGTCGACCAGGGGTAGGCGCCGAAGCGCTCCTCCATGCTGTCGAGGGCGGCGAGCTGGGCATCGATGTGCAGCCCCGCCTGATCTGCCAGTTTCGTGGGCAGCAGGGCTCGAATGCGGATGCCGTCGTGCTCGGCAAACGACTCGTGCAGGTCGGGCCCGGCCGTCCATGCAAAGTCGTGCACCGACTCCGCACGGTAGTGCAGCCGCTGTCGGTCGCCGTCTTCGGTGCGCGACACTCGAATTCCGCTGGCGCCGACGGTCAGGTCGCCCGGGAGATCGAGGTGCACGTCGTAGTCGCCGAAATCGGCGTAGAACTCGCTGTACAGGGTGAACACGTGGGCCTGCCAGCGGCCGTCGGGGTGCAGCACGCCGGGCTTGGGAAACCACTGTCCGGCGAGCACGAAGCGATCCGAAAAGCCCGTGCGCGCGAAGACCTTGGGCAGCTGCGTCTCGAACGACAGCTCGAGCTCGATCGCATCTCCAGGCGCGAGCGGCTGGTCGAGCGTGACGTCCATCAACGATGGGTCGTGAGACTCGGCGAAGGTCAGCCCGGTTCGCTGGGGCTCACCGTCGGTGCCCTGCACCCCGCCCAGGCGCTCGACCGATGCGACATCGAGGTAGCCCCACGGTGCGTCGCGGTCTTGGCCGTGGGCGCGATGGGTGCCGCGGGCCTGCTTCATCCACGCGGTGTCCTGCGCCCGAAAGGCGTTCATGTACAGATGGAAGGGGATCCGCTCGACTGCTCGCGGGCTGCGGTTGCGCCACGTGATCCGCGTGCGTCCCTCGATGCGGTGCTCGGCTTCGTCGTAGCGAGCATCGATGACGTAGTCGACGACGTGAGCCTCCTGGGGAATGGTGCTGCGCATGTCGGGGCGCAGGGCCTGGGTGGGCTCGGCGACCGGCTCGGACACGGGCGGCGCCTCGGCGGCGCACCCCAGCGCGACGGCCAGCAGCCCGCAGGTCATCACGCGCGCCGCCCCGATGCCGCTATGGCTTCCCCGCCAGGCCCCCACGCCCGCATGCCTACAACGATGCCCGCCGTCGTCGCAAACGAATCGTGGGGCAGGCGTCGGCGACGGCACCGCCCGTGGTGCGCGTCGTCGGCCGTCGAGCTGCGGTAGGCTGCCGTCCGCGATGGAGTTGTGCAGCCTTGACCAGGCGCGGCTGACCGCGGCCGCGCGCGTACTCGGGGGCCAGCTTCGGGTGGGAGACGTCGTGCTCCTCGACGGGCCGATGGGGGCGGGCAAGACCACCTTCGCCCGGGCGCTGGCCGAGGGCTTGGAGGTCGACCGGCCGCAGCGAGTGCGAAGCCCCACGTACAATCTGTGCCTGCACCATCCGGGGCCCCGCCCGCTGGCCCATGTGGATCTCTTCCGGCTGGCCCAGGACGAGGGACCCGCCGCGCCGCTGGGGGCGGCTGCGTTCGAGGCGTTGGGGCTGGATGCGCTGGTCGATGGCGCACCGCAGTGGGTCGTGGTGGTGGAGTGGGCCCAGCTGTGGGCCGCACCGCCCCCGGATCACCTGCAGGTCCGTTTGGAGCTGGATGGGCTCCAAATGGCCCATAGAACGCTGATCGCGAGCGCCGGTGGTTCCCGCAGCAAGGCCCTGCTCGGGGCGTGGAGAGCCCGGTTCCCCGCCGAGACCGGCTCGGAATCGTCCCCGAGATCCGCCCGATAGGGTGGGGCGCGATGCCCCGCCCGGGCGTTGGCTCCGTCATCTCGGTCGCCAAAGATTCGTCGGGTGGGGCCGGATGGAGCCCCCGCCGAGGCGGGTGATCACCCTCGATCCCTCCTCTAAACCCTGGTCAGATCTCGTCCGGACGACCCCATCGCGCCGACGAAGATCGACGATCATCGTCCGTTTTTGTCTTTTCAAGGCCGCGAGGGCGGGTTTATGGTCCGTGCCGAGCTTTAGCGCCCCTGCCGATGCGGGGACGTCGACCGCTCCCCGTTCCCACGAAAGACCGTGGCGGGGCCAGTTCTCGTGCCCCGACCACGCAACACCACCACGACTCGAAAAGCTCAAACGCTCAGGATCAAACACCATGGCCAAGTCCAAAGCCCCCAAGGAAATCCTCGTCGTCGGCTCCAAGCTCAAGGAGGTCGTCAAGGAAGCCGGTCTCCGCAGCGACGGCGAGCTCGTCCAGGCGGTCTCCGACAAGGTGCACGAGCTGCTTCAGGCCGCGATCGCGCGCTGCCAGGGCAACAACCGCAGCACGGTCCGTCCGCACGACCTCTAGGCGTTCATCGCCGACCAACCGTCGCCAGGGCGGGGCCATAGACAGGCCGCCCCTGGAGACCCAAGACGAGGCCGTCACGCAGCGATGCGTGGCGGCCTTCGTCGTGTGCGCGAGTGCCGAAGCCCGCGCCGCACTCGATCGTGTCCCACGGTGTATCGGAGCCCGCTTGGGCGGCGTATCCTCTTGCCGATGAATGCTCGGGACGCCCTGTTGAACGCCGCTGGTTCCTACCTTCGCGCTCATCCCGAGGAACTGACCCGAGTCTTGCGCAATGCGATGGGGCTGCGTTTTGGAATGCCCATCGCCGGACTGCGCTGGCTGGCAGGTCGGGGTGGATCCCGAGGCCCCCGAGACGTGGAGCTCGATCCCACGCCGCCCGGGCTTCGCATCGGCGCCACCGTAGAGCTGATGGGCACCACTGTGCGGGCCGTGACGGTGCTGTACATCGATCGCATTCGAATGTCGGCGGAGGAGCTGCGCCTGGAGGTCCGGCTCGAGGACACCAAGATGAACGTTCTGGGCGACGCAGAGTCGCCTGTGGCCGCACTCATCAAGTCGGGCGCGCTGGATCTGACCAAGAGCGGCAACCTGGCGGCAC
>JAHZJA010001369.1 GCA_022601155.1 Deltaproteobacteria bacterium
GGCAGTACTTCGTGGTGACGCGGCTGTACATCGAGACGATGGGTCTCGATCCCGACGATCCCGACTGGCTCGCGCTGCGCTGGGATTGGATCCGACCCGCGCAGCCGGCCGCCCGTCGACGGCTGTACGCCAAGATCATCGCGGGCCGTCCCCGCGAGTCGTCCTGACCCCCGCGGTCGGGTCCGCCCCCTGGTGCGGGCCCGACCCTCGTCGTCTCGCGGGTCAGGGCGAGGGCGGATCGAGGCCCAACACCGAAGGCACGCGCTCGGGATACGCCGCGCGCAGCAGCCCATAGCCGATGCCGGCCAGGCCGTTCATCAGCGAGGGCGACTCCACGCCCAGCGGCACCCCGCACAAGAACCCATGCGCCTCGATGCTCGCGATCGTCATCGCTTGGATGCGTACGCACGTGTGCGCCAGTCCTTCGTCGCCCATGCGGGCGGCCGCCTGCATCAGAAAGTCGAGGTTGCCCAGGTCCCCGTGGCACAGCGAATGGTTGCGGCCGAACCCACGATCGACCGTGGTCGCCACCGCGATCTCGAGGTCCTCACGCACGAAGGGATGGTCGAGCACGTCGAGCGAGCGCAGCCGAGCCATGCCCACCCCCGGCGCGCCGTAGCACCACGCGACCGAGAGCGTGCTCTCGTCCTTGCTGCCCGCCGCCTTGCGATCGCTCTGGTCGGTCTCCAGCCAGTTGCCCTCGTTGACCAGCAAGCGCGAGCGCTCGTAGCGAATCCCATCGATGGCCACGTCGCGATACTTGGTGTCCTGCGTCAATGTGAACAGCTGACCCAGCGCCCACGCGATGCCGGCCGCGCCGTGGGACATGCCCGTGATCGGCCGCTCGGTGTCGATGCGAGAAAACCACCCCACGCCGTGCTCCATGGGGTTGGCGCGCTCCACCAACGAGTCGCCCGCCCGACGCATCCACCCGAGGACCTCGTCGTCGGGCGTCACGCGATGGAGCGCAGCCAAGGCCACGATCAACCCCGCGGCGCCGCCGATCACATCGAGGTCTTGGTCGGCCTCCAGCAATCCCGTCGCGCGCTGCGCAATCACCCGAGCCTCGGCCGCGAGCGCAGGCTCACCCCACAAACGGCTCCAGTGCGACAGCGCCCAGATCGCGCCGCCCCAGCCGTTGAAGGCTCCCACCGTGCGCACGCTTTCGGCGACCGCCTCGAGCCGACGACGGTATCCCGCGAGCGCCCTGCGAGCGACCTCGGTGTAGCGTGACTCCCCGGTGATCTCCCCGAGGTACGCAAAGACGTGCACGAGCCCGGCCGTTCCGGCGTAGAGGTCTTCGAGCAACGGTGCCATCGACCACGACTCGTCGTCGTACTGCAGCCCCACCCACGTGATCCCCTCGTCGGAGCGTAGCGACAGATCGATGAGCCGGTCGCCCACCGCCCTGGCCGCCTCGACCATCCGTTCGCGCACCGCTTCGGGGTCGGGATCGGGGTCGACGGCGACCTCCGGGTACCGCGACCACTCGAGCGAGGCGCGGCTGATCTCCAGCGTGGCGAGCGATGCGTGGATGAACCATCGCTGCTGCGCCAGGTCGCGCTCATCCAGCTGGCCAATGCGCTCGCGCACCTGCTGCATCCCGCTGCAGGGCAGTACTCGAGGTATCCGAACGCCTCGCGAGCTCCACAGGTCGACCGACCCCACACGGGTGGTGAACAACGGGACGTCGCCGTGGTCGAGATCCTCCCGCTCGTGCGCCACCACTCGCTCCAGGTGGGGAAGCACCTCCACCCCAACCCACGCTCGGTCGAGCAGTCGATCGCGCTCGAGTCCGTCGCGGAGATGATCGGGATGGAAGCCCTCACTCAAGATCGCGCCGTAGCCATGGGTCGCACGCAGTACGCAGCGCACCTCGTCTTCGCCGAACGCATCGATGGGCCCCCCCGGCGCCAGCAGCTGGTCGCGGCGCTCCATCAACGCCCGGTAGACGGCGGCAAAGCCCTCCGACAGCTCGGACTCGAACCGCAGCACGTTGACCGCCTCCCCCTCGAGCTGCGGCAGGTTGTCCGCCCCCGGCATCGGTACGCGCTCGCGTCGCGCGTGCATCTGGTCGGTGGCCATCTCGTCCCACTGCAGCACGGGCTCGGCGGTGAGCTGGCCGGCCTCGCCGGTCAGCCCCGAGATGTCGGGCCCCGCTTGCCCCTGACGCCCGGGCGCGCGCTGCGGAAGGATCCCGATGCGCAGCACCGACCGCGCCGTCGCGTCGGCGACGAGCTGAAACTCCAGCTCGTCTTGCTCCGCGTGACCCAGCCGAGCATGGAACAGCGACTCGAGATCGATCAGCACCGGGTGCTCGCCCGCCGCGATCAGGTTTTCGTAGTGGAAGTCGACGGCCTCCAGCGCGTACAGCAACCCCACCAACGCGCCCTGCCGCCGATAGAATCCACGCACCTGGTCGAGCGAGGAGCACGGCGTCGCCACGACGAACTCCACCCAGCCGTGATCGCCGCGATCGAGCACGGCCAGCGTGCGCAGCATGGGAACCCCGGCCTGCCCGCTCACCCACTCGAGCAATCGTTGGAAGTGCACATCGACCGCGAGCGAGCGCGGCTTGTAGACCACCTTGGCATCGTCGCCGAAGTGGGCGATGAGGACCGAGCGACCGTCGCGGTGCGCATCGCCTGCTCCACCATCCACACCGGTGAGCCTCGCCGTGGGTCCAACCCCCGACCCAAACGTCTCCCGCAGGGCGCCGATGTCCGTGGCCAGGTGATCGAGGAACTCGGCCGAGGCCCGCTCCCACTTGGCGAGCATCGCCACGATCGCCCTCGCCAGCACGGGGTACTCGCGCAGGAATGCGAGCGCGTGCTCGGGGTTGGCCAGCCGCGTGACGTAGTCGGCAAACCGGGCCTCCGGCGTCGGCCCCGACAGCGTGCCCTCCACGCGCGCGACGTTGAGCTCGAGCACCATGGCCCGCATCAGCATCGAGTGCAGCGACCACGGAACGGGCACGAGCAGCATCGCCACCGCCGAGGGTGGATCGAACGGCGCCTGGGGATGCTCGTCAACGATGGCCTCCGCGCGAGTGATCAGCCGGTCTCGTGCGCGGCGGACCAACGGCTCGACCGCATCGAGAAAGCGCAGGGTCTCCAGAGCACCCGCCTCCTCCCCCACCGCGATCGACCACGGCTCACCCGAGCCCGGATCTCCATAGGCCTGCTCGATCTCCTCGACCCACGCAGGCGTGGGGCCGGGGTCGTGGGCCCGCGACGCGATGTCCTCACCGAGTGCCGCCTCGAACTCGGACGCCGTGATGCCCTGTGACGACAGCCGCCGTGCGAACAGATCGTCGTCGGCAAACGGCGGTTGCTCGCGCCAGCTGGCGAGCTCGCGAGCGGCTCGCTCGGTGTCGATCGACGAAGTGCCGGGCTCGCGCCCTCGGGCCGACTCCACCCGTTCACGGAGCGTCGCGGCACGAAGCCAAGCGGAAGCGGGAAACGAAGCGGTCGTCATCGCAGTCGGTCCTCTCGGGGCGCAGGCAAACACTGTAGAGCGACGACCCCGTCGATTGCACGCCTCCAACCACGCCCGGTGCCTGTGGGCATCACGACCCATGGTGCGACTTCGGTCGCCGCACTCGCATTGATCGGTCGCCACCGCGGTGCCATGCTTGGGTGTTCGTTGCGCGCCACCCTGCGCGCACCCGAGCCTTGCATGAGTAATCCGCCGCGCAGCTCCCAGCCCTCGCAGGCGAGTCCGCCCGGCTTCGCAGGAGGCCCCATTCCACCTACGCCGCGGGTGGTGCCCTCGTGGGCGATCGCCATCCTGTGGGTGGTGGTCGCGATGCTCCTGGCGCTGGGGCTGCTGGCGTGGCGAATGCCCGTGCCCACTCCCATCCGCGGGCTCGCCGTGCGCCTGGACCAACCCGAGCCCGCGACGGCGGTGCTGCTGCCCGAGGCCGCGTGCGAACACGTCACGGTGGGCACCTGGGTGCGGGGCGAGCCCCGGTGGGCGGGCAAGGTCCTGCGTGTAGAGCCCTCCGGCACCACTGCGGTGGCGGTCGGGGTGCCCGCCACGATCGCCGACGACAGCAGGCCGCTGTGCATCGCGTGGATCGGGCCGCTGCACCAGGGCGTCGACGATGGACCTACGGTGATCGGGCTGCCGCAGCCCGTGCGTGCGATCGTCGAGCGCACCGCGCTGTCGCTGTGGTGGGACGATGCAACGACGATGATGCCGCCCGCGGCGACGGGGGCCCCGTGACTGGCATCCCCGACCTGCGCACGCGCCCCCGCAACCGCTTCGGCCTGCGCCGCCACGTGCCCGTGGTGCTGCAGCAGGAGCCCACCGAGTGCGCGGCCGCGTCGTTGGCGATGGTGCTGCGCTTCTTCGGCCGTATGGTGAGCCTCACCGAGTGTAGGGCCGCCTGCGGATCGGGCCGCGATGGCGCCAGCGCCGGCGCAATCGTGCGAGCGGCTCGCGAACAGGGCTTGGTGGCGCGCGGCTTCAAGGCATCGGTCGACGATCTGGCCTCGATCCCGCTGCCGGCCATCGTGCACTGGCAGGGCGACCATTTCGTCGTCGTCGAGCATGTGGGCGGCCGGCACATCGACATCGCCGATCCTGCCCAGGGGCGCCGACGGCTGCCCATCGATGTGTTCGCGGCGAGCTTCACGGGCGTGGTGCTCACCTTCCACCCCGGCGAGACCTTCGAGCGCCGCGACGCCACCGCGATGTTCACCTGGCGCACGTATCTGCGCGGACTGTGGCAGACCCCGGGGGCCCGTCCCGCCTTCGTGCAAGTGCTGCTGGCGTCGATCGTGCTTCAGGGCATGGGCTTGTTGTTGCCGCTGTTCACCAAGCTGGTGATCGACGGCCTGTTGCCGGGCCGGTTGACGGGACTGCTGGTGTGGCTCGGGCTGGGCATGGGGGTGTGGATCGTCGCCCAGGGCCTGCTCGGGTACGTACGCTCGCTGGTGTTGCTGCACGTGCGCACGCGGATGGATGCGCACGTCATGACGGGGTTCTTCGCCCATCTGCTGTCGTTGCCGTTTCGCTACTTCCAGACCCGCAACACGGGTGATCTGCTCACACGACTGTCGAGCAACAGCGTGCTGCGCGAGCTGTTCACCGCCCAGACCGTGTCGGTGGTGCTCGATGGAGTGCTGGTGTTGTCGTATCTCGTACTCCTCATGTGGTGGGCGCCGCTGTTTGGTCTCACTGCATTGAGCATTGGTTTGATCGAGTCGCTGCTGGTGGGTCTGACCACCCCCCGCATGACCCGCCTGGCGCAGCACGATCTTCGCGCGCAGGCCGACACCCAGAGCTACCTGGTGGAGGTCTTGAGCGGTATCGCCACGGTCAAGGCCGCGGGCGCCGAGGCCCGAGCCCTGGAGCACTGGACCCACCGGTTTTGGAAGCAGCTGCATACATCGCTTCGCCGGGGTCACTACTCCACCATCATCCAGACCGTGCAGGGCGCGCTGCGGACCGCGGCGCCGCTGTTGCTGCTGCTGCTGGGCACCCAAGCGGTCCTCGACGAGACGATGACCCTCGGAACGATGTTGGCTGTCAACGCGCTCGCGGCCGCCTTCTTGGCCCCAGTGGGCTCGTTGTTGACGAGTGCACAGAGTCTCCAGATCGTCGGGGCCCACCTCGAGCGCATCGCAGACGTACTCCAGGCACAACCCGAGCAAGCGCAGCCCGAGGGCTTGGTGCAATCAACCGGCCGCGTGTCCATCGCGTTGCACGACGTGGGATTTCGGTACTCGCCACAGGCACACGACGTCCTGAGCGACATCACGTTCACCATCGAACCGGGCATGAAACTCGGCATCGTCGGTCCCACGGGCTCGGGCAA
>JAHZJA010001370.1 GCA_022601155.1 Deltaproteobacteria bacterium
ATCTTCGGGACCGCGGCTCCTCGGGACCGCGGATCCTCGGGACTGCGGATCCTCGGGACCGGGGATCCTCGGGCCTAGTCGAGGAAGAAGTCGGGCGACAGCGTCTCGCTCGGGTCGACCGCGTAGCAGTCGAGGTCGGCCAGGCCTTCCTCCTCGAGCACCTCATCGTCGATGAAGAAGTTCCCCGTACACTCTGCCGCTGGCCGACAGAAGATCGCGTGCGCGGCATCGGCGATGATCTCGGGCGTCCGCGAGCGCTTCATCAGCGGATCTCCGCCGATCATCGCGATGGCAGCGGTGGCGATCGTCGTGCGGGGCCACAGCGCGTTGAAGGCGATCTTGCCGCGATACTCCTCGGCCATCCCCAGCACGCACATGCTCATCCCGTACTTCGCCATCGTGTAGGCAACGTGGTTCTTGAACCACCGCGGGTTCATGTTCAGCGGCGGAGACAGGTTGAGCACATGGGGGTTGTCGGCCTTGGCCAGGTGCGGGATGCAAGCCTGCGAACACAAGAACGTGCCACGCGTGTTGACGTGGTGCATCAGGTCGTAGCGCTTCATCGTGGTGGCGGTGGTCGGCGTGAGGCTGATCGCCGACGCGTTGTTGACCAGGATGTCGATCCCGCCGAAGGTCTCCACCGCCTGGGCAACCGCCGCCTTCACCGAGTCTTCGAAGCGCACGTCGACGACCACGGCGAGCGCCTTGCCCCCCGCCTCCTCGATATCCGTCGCCGCGGTGTAGATCGTGCCGGGGAGCTTGGGATGGGGCTCGGCCGTCTTGGCCGCAATCACCACGTTGGCACCGTTTTGGGCGGCCCGCAGGGCAATCGCTTTGCCGATCCCCCGGCTCGCTCCGGTGATGAACAGGGTCTTGTTTCGAAGACGACTCACGCGGCGACGATAGCCGAAAACCGACCGTGATCGCGACGGGGAGCCGCCCTACGCCGCGCGGTGGACCGCAACGGTCCGTGCCTGCTAAGTCGTGATCACATGCGATGGTTCGTACGCGGTGACGTCGACGGCTTCTTCGGGTTGGCACTCGACAACCTCGTACAGCTGTTGCTCATCGATGCTTTGTGCCGTTTCGTGCTCGGGTTTCCCGATGACTTGCTGTATGGGCGCGTGCTTCCGGGCGTCGCGGTCTCGATGCTGGTCGGCAACCTCTACTACGCCCGTCAGGCCAAGAAGCTCGCCGAGGCCGAGGGGCGCGATGATGTGTGTGCACTCCCATACGGCATCAACACCGTCTCGTTGTTCGCGCATGTCTTCTTGGTGATGCTGCCGGCCAAGCTGGCCGCCACCGCAGCGGGGGCCGAGGACCCGGCGACGATCGCATGGCAGGCCGGCCTGGTCGCCACCATCGGCTCGGGTGCCATCGAGCTGTGTGGCTCGTGGGTCGCCGACACCCTGCGGCGCTACACCCCGCGCGCCGCCCTGCTGGCCACGCTCTCGGGCATCGCCCTGGGTCTCATCTCGCTCGGTTTCCTGTTCCGAACCTTCGCCCACCCCATCGTGGGACTGACCACCCTCGGCATCGTGATGCTCACCTACTTTGGGCGCGTCCGGTTCCGCGGCGGGTTGCCCGGTGGCCTGGTCGCGGTGGTCCTGGGCATGATGCTCGCGTGGATGACGGGGCTCGCCCCCGTCGGCGAGGCGCCCACGGCCACGGGCCTTCAGCTCCCGGTTCCCGTCATCGGCGACCTGCTCGACGCCCTGGGCAGCGGGCACCTGCTCGCCTACTTCTCGGTCATCCTCCCGATGGGGCTGTTCAATCTCGTCGGCTCGCTCCAGAACCTCGAGTCCGCCGAGGCGGCGGGCGACCGCTACCCCGCCCGACCGTCGCTGGCCGTCAACGGCATCGGCACGCTCGCCGCCGGGATGTTCGGCTCGTGCTTTCCCACCACGATCTACATCGGGCACCCGGGGTGGAAGGCCATGGGAGCCCGCGCGGGCTACTCGGTGCTCAACGGCGTGTTCGTCACCATCGTGTGCCTGAGCGGAACGCTGGCCTACATCGCCTGGGCCGTGCCGATCGATGCCGGCATGGCAATCGTCCTGTGGATCGGCATCGTCATCACCGCCCAGGCCTTCCAGGCCACCCCCCGCGCCCACGCGCCAGCGGTGGTGCTGGGCGTCCTACCCGGAGTGGCAGCGTGGGGCGCGTTGATGGCCAAAAATGGCCTGCGTGCCGCGGGCATGGGCTCGCCCGGCGGACCTGCGTTCTCGCCCGCGTTGCTCGAGCAATTCGAACGCTCCGACACGTGGATCCACGGTGCGTTCGCGCTGGAGCAGGGGTTCATCTTCTCGTCGATGTTCCTCGCCGCCATGACCGTGGCGGTCATCGAGCGCAAGTTCACCACCGCAGCCTTGTGGTGCAGTGCCGCCGCGGCGCTGTCGATGGCGGGCCTGATGCACTCGTACGCCTTCACCCCCGGCGACACGGTCATCGACCTCACCCCCGCGTGGCCGTGGGCCGTGGGGTACTCGGCGATGGCACTCATCATGCTCGCCGCCCGCTGGGTGACCGTGCCCAACGACACGGGCGGTCACTGAGCAGGGCCGCCGCAGGCCGCGAAGCGCTGGGGCAGTCCGCGTCGGGACAGACCGGCCAGCGTCACGACAGGCCGGTCAGCGGACCCACGTCGTACGCGGGGTCGCCGAAGCTCGCCAGCGGCACACCCAGGTGCTCGGCCAGCGCCAGCCACAGCGCGGCCAAGGGCTGACCCGAGGCCTGCACCGTGCGCCCACCCGTGAGGCCTCCCCCCGCGAGCACGACCGGGAGGTCTCCCATGTGGTGTCCCACCGAGAGGCTGCTCAGCGCGACGACGACCGTGTGATCGAGCAGGCTGCCGTCCCCCTGCGGCACCGCCGCGAGCTGCCCCAGCAGCTCCGCCAGCTGCTCCATCGTCCAGGTGTTCATCGCGGCCAGGTGCTCGTGGGCCTGGGCGTCTTGTCCGTTGGCGAGATGAGCGGTCGCGTGAAAGTCGTCGTCGATGCCCTGCCACACGTGCCGCAGCCCATCATTGCCCGACGAACCCCACTGCACGGTGACCACCCGCGTCAGGTCGCAGGCCAGCGCCCGCACGGCCAGCTCGGTCTGCGCCTGCACCAGCGTGGGCACATCGGCATCGAGGGGCAACGCGGCGTGGGGTACCGGAGCAGGAGCCGACGGCACCACGCAGCCCTCGGGCGGCAGAGCGCTGGCGTTCAGACGGGCCTGAAGCGCTTCCATTGCGTGGAGGTGGTCGTCCAGGTGCTGCCGGTCGTCGCCGGGCAACACCTGGCGCAGGGCATCGAGTCGACCCCGAACCACGTCCCGGGCTCGGGTCCGCTGCGCCGCGCGGTGCGAGCCCAGTGCGGGCGGCAGCGCCCACTCCCCGAACAGTCGCTCGAACGCCGCCGTCGGGTCGTCCTCGGCGCGAACGGGGTGCCCAGCGTCGGCGGCACTGAGCGCGAAGCCCTGGCTGCGAACCCCCAGGTGCAAGCTCGCCCACGGCGTCGGCCCCTCCCGGCTCGCCAGCTCGGGGGCCAAGCGTCGATCGATCGAGACCCCTCCGGGTAGGTAGTGCCCGCCGGGGCCCAGGTCGGCAGCCAACGGCATCGCCGTCATCAGGGTCCCCAGCGCGATGTTGTGGGCATCACCGGTGAGCGCCAGGCCCGAGGGGTTGTCCAGGCCCTCCACCACCACCAGTCGATCAGCCATCGGCGCGAGCGGACTCAGCAAGGGCGACAGCACCAGCCCCTCCTCGCTCGCCGTCGGCGACCAACGGTCGCGCGCGACACCATGGGCGAAATGCACGAACACCACCCGCTTGGCGATGGCATCGGCGCGCGCGGTCACGGGGAGCCACGGGATCCACGGCGCCGCCACGGCGCCCAGCCCCATCGCGCGCAGCAGCGTCCGCCGACCGATCATGGCTCGCTCCTTCGGTGCACGAACGACTCCGATGCCACCAGCGCCCGCAGCAGCGTGGGAACGTGCCCGCCATCGCGCTGTGCCTGGCGCTCGAGCATCGCCAACAGGGCCGCATCGCCGTCGGTCTCCGGGCGGCCCACGGCACGGCGCAACCACTGGGCCGCGTAGCAACGCCGCACCCGACCGCTGGTGGCCAGCGCTTGCGCCAACGCCACGGCATCGGGCAGCTCGCCCTCGATATCGGACCCCGGCAGGCGCCCTCGCGCATCGATGGGATTGCCCGCGAAGTCCTCCGCTCGATACCCGCCCATCGCGTCGTAGTGCTCGAACATCAGCCCCGCGGGATCGGTCAGCGCGTGGCAGCCAGCGCAGCTCGGATCCTCGGCGTGCTGCCGCAGCTGCTCGCGCTGCGAGGCTCCCTCGACCGGCACAAGTGAGGCCATCATCGCCTCGGGGGGCGCCGCCGCCAGCGTCTCGCACAGCAACCGTCGCCGCACCAGCGCTCCCCGCCCCACCGGATCGCTGCGGTCGGCCTTGCCGTGGGCCGCCATCGTCGACACCAGCGTCAACACGCCGGCTCGACGCTCGGGATCCAACACCACCACCGACCACCCCGGCGGGACCTCGACGTCGGCGGCGTGTGGACTCGCATCGTCTCCGTAAAAGGGCGCCAGCGCGGGATGGGTGGCGATCACGCGCGACCGCAGCAGCGAGTCGACCGTGCCGTCGCCCTGCCGCAGCACCAGATCGATGAAGATCTCGAACTCCTCGTCGAGCAACGGCAGCAGCGCCTCGTCGAAGGTGGGAAACCGAATGCGATCCTTGTTGGCCCCAGACAACCGACCGAGCTCCAGCCACTGGCGATGGAACGCGGCGAGGCCTCGCCGTGCGCGTGGATCGTCGAGCATCCGCACGGTGGCCCGGTCTCGCTCGACGGGGTCGCGCAGCAACCCGGCCTCCGCCTGGGCCCACAGCTCCGCGTCGGGCATCGAGGACCACAGCAGGTACGACAGCCGCGCAGCAATCTCGAAGTCGTTCAGCTGCACCACATCGGCGTCTTCGGTCGGCTCTCCTCGCTCGATGCGATACACGAAGTCCGGAGCCTGGAGCAGCGCCAACAGCCCTCGCGTGACCGCATCATCGATGGGATCGGCGTCTACACCCGAGGCAACGGCGACCGGCTCGACCAGCGAGTGCAGGGCCTCGCGCACATCGTCATCGAGCGGCCGTCGAAATGCCCTGGGGCCGATCGCATCGATCCACGCACGCGAGCACGTGGCTCCCACCTCGGCTTCGGCGAAGCACGGGTGCAGCTGCGCGCGACGGGGCAGCACCGCGTCCACGACACTGCGGGCGGCGTCTTCGAGCTGCTCGGCCCCCAGCGGCGTCATCGGCACCGTGGTGTTGGCCAAGAACCCCCCGTGCTCGTCGTCCGTTGGTAGCTTCGTGCGCACGTCGAAGTCGGCCGGGAGCGCATCGCCCAGCAGATCGTGGACGGTGTGGTGATACTCGCGACGATCGAGGCGATGCATGGGCCACGCCACCAACGGCGCGGAATCGTCGACGAGCGGGGGATCGAACGCGTGCGGCTGTCCGTGGTGCCGGTCGTCGCCGCGGCACCCTTGCCCCGCGACCGCCACCACCCACACCAACATCGCTGGCCACGCTGCGTAGCGAGTCCGCATCTCCCCAGGCCGATTGTACCCGGTCGTGGCTCGTCCGCGCGCCCTGCCGTCCGCGGGATGGGCGGCGGGCACGGGAATGCTTGACCTCGGGGAGCCGTCCTCCTAATGAAGATTGCCATGGTGCGTTCCCTGCTGCTGGTTGGAGTCGTCGCGACCACGGGCGGCGCGTGTACCAACGACGGCTCGCCCGCAAGCCCGCCGCCAGCGGGCGACGGTGCACCCGACGTGGCCGCAGACACTCCGGCCGACGGCAAGCCCGAGGCGGACCAGCCCGACGACGGCAAGTCCGGCCTGACCGACCTCACGCGCGCCGTCGTGGAGGATGCGCGCCGCTCGGTAACCGAGCCCTTGCGACTCATCCCGAGCGGGGCGCACTTCATCGGCCAGTTCCGCGTGGGCCCAACCCTGGCCTACCCACCCACCGCCAAGCTGTGGGAGGAAGGCGAGAAGAAGCAGGTCGAGTTCGGCATCGCGATGGATGTCCTGCGAACCTGCCTGGGCTCACTCGAGACGATCGAAGACATCAGCTTCGGGTTCGACTCCGAGAGTCACCTGGTGGTGGTCGGCCGCGGCAAGGGCCTGGGCACGCAGGAGCAGTGGCGCTGTTTCGAACGCACCACCATCGCCAAAGACAAGGAGTTCGACTTCGTGTTCACCGGGACAGCCCAGGACCAGGGGCCCCAGCTGATGTCCAGCGACGACCCCGGGTTCTTCGTCGGTGACGATACGGTGGTGCTCATCGATGGCGACTGGCGCACCGAGTTCGAGGCGCTGCGGGCGGGCACGCGCAAGCCAGCCATCGAGGGACCGCTGGCCGCCGCGGTGGCCAGGGTGAACACGGAGAGTCCATTTTGGATGGCCGGCCTGTCGGAGGGTCCGCTGGTCGCCGCCTTGGACGACGGGGCGCTCCACGAGATGGAAGACTTCACGTTCGCGATGCAGATCGAGGACGACCAGCTCCGCGTCGCCATCAACGCAGATGCAGGCCAACCAAGCGATGCCAAGGCGGCCCGCGACGAGCTTCAGCACACATTCGACGAGTTCAAGGCCGTACTGCCGACGCTCGGCCTGTCCTCGTCGTTCTCCAGCCGGGTGAAGTTCGAGGTCGAGGGCGATGAGGTGAGCGTGGCGATGTCGTTCGAGCCCAGCGAGATCGAGTCGATGCGCACGACCCTCGAGGGCCTCTTCTGAGCGCAGCGATCACAGGCGCTTGAAGTTGGCACGGTAGTCCGACTCGGACGGCGTGCCTTCCACCAGCTTCAGCGCACTCTCGTAGGCCGCGCGGGCCTTGTCCTTGAGCCCGTAGCGCAGCAGAGAATGACCGTGGATCTCGTGGGCCCGCGGGTTGTTGGCATCGAGGCCGATCGCTCGCACGGCGCTCTCCCGGGCCGCGCCAGCCTCGCCCGCAGACAGCTCCGTACGGGCCCGAATCGTCCATGCCTGGCTGTGGTAGCCCAGCCGATCGGTGAGCTGCTCCGCCAGGGTCACTGCCGATCGCTCCTTGCCCACCCGCAGCCACAGCCGGGTTGCGAGGTCCGCCACGTCGAGGAGTTCGGAGGGCGGCCGGTTCTCGTCCCGCATGTGCAGCCATGCCCGCCGCGCTCGTGGTGCAGCCAGGCGTGCCTTGCCCGTGCGCGCCTCGATCTCTGCCCATGCAAACAGCAGCCGACCATCCTTGCTGTCGTCCTCCAGCACCGAGAGCCCGCGACGAATCGCCGACTCGGCCGCCTTGCGATCGTACTGCTTGAGGAACGTACGGGCGTACAGCACCCGCGCATCGACATCTTGCGGGTTGGTCGTCAGCAGCGCCTCGAGGTCCTGCTGCGCCTTGGAGACCCGAGACCGGTCGCCGCTGTCGACGTCGAGCCACGCCTGTAGCCGGGTGATCTCCACCGGGGGCGCCCCCCGGTCGCGCGCCTTGGCGAACAATGGCTCGGGGTCGTACTCGGCCGGTCCCTCCGCCTCGGCCTGCAAGCGGCACAGCCGAAGGACCAGCGGCCAGCCCACGCCCGGCTCGTCGACCAGCGACTCCATGCGCTCGCGCGCGGGCTCGGGAAACCCGATGTCCGACAGGTACATCGCCAGCCGCTCGCCGTAGCGAGGGAGGAACTCGTTGGTCTTGGCCGCCTTCTCCAGCAGCTCCCGCGCCTTGCGTTCGGCATCGGGGTCCTTGCCGCGACGACCATCCCAGACCTCGGCCAGCAACAGCATCGCCTCGGCGGGCAGGGGCTCGCGCTCGATGGCCCTGCGCAGTGCCTTGCGGGCAGCATCGAGATCGGGCTCACCCTCTTGGAGCAGATGCGCCTCGCCCAGCCCGGTCCATGCCCGCGGTGCGCGGGCTTCCTCCTCGGCCAGCGCCGTCAAGGTGCGAAGGGCGACCTTCTTGTCCCCGTCACGCAGCTGCACCCGCGCGCGTGCGACCTCGATCTCCAGTCGACCCGGGAGGAGCTTCTCGGTGCGTTCGATCCAGGGACCCGCCTCGGTGAAACGGCGCTGTTCCACCAACGCCAGCGACTGGAGGAAGGCGACCCATGGGTCACGCTGTGGGAGCTCGGCCAGCCGTCGCAACGCTTCCATCACGTCGCCGCCCACCAACACCGCCCACGCCCGATAGATCTCGCCCTCGGACTCGGGCAGCGGCGTCTGCTTCACCCACGCCTCGATCCGAGCCGCATCACCCGCCTCGAGCGACGACTGGATCGCAAGTCGTCGCGAGAGTCGATCCCAGGCCGGGAGCCCCTCCCACGCTTCGTCGAGCATGGCCAGGCCCTCGCTGGTCTCTCCGCTGTGCACGTGCACCACCGCCCGGGCCAGCCGAGCCCGAGCCCGGTCGTGCGGGCTCATGCGCCCGCGCGCGGCCGGGTCGAGCAGCTGGTCGGCGACGCTCGCGACCCCCGAGAGTTTTTGGTGCAGGTACGCGTTGAGCAGCGCCTCGTCCGCCGACAGGCCCACGTGGCTGCGGCCGTGCTCGCGGGCAATCTCGAACTCGGCCTGAGCCGCCGTCGCGTCGCCAGCCACCACGTGCGTGAAGACCAGCTGCCGCCGCAGCGCAACCAGCTCGGGCTGCGCCTCCAGGCGCTCGCGCAGCGCGGCCACCGAAGCATCCAGCGCCTCGGCGTCATCGGGGTGCTGCGCCACCGCCAGCAGAGCCAGCAACCACACGCGCTCGGTCTGGACGAACGGTCCTACCGGATCCTCGGTGAGGATGGACTGGTCGGCTTCGAGCGCAGCACGAGCGGTGTCGAGATCACCGTCGGCGAACGCGAGCACTCCGCGGGCCAGCGCGGCACCAGGCGTCGATTCGTCGAGGGCGGCCACCGCTTCGCGTGCCGCGGCATCTCCTTCGCCGACTTCCAGTCGTAGATGCGCCAGCACCAACGCGCGCGCGACCAAGGTCTCGGCGTGGTCGGCCGCCTCCTCGGCGATGCTCCGACCCAACACCGCTGCTGCCTCGTCGATCTCGGCCGGGGTACCGCGTAGGAAGTGCGCATAGGCTGCCGTCAGCGCCTCGGCACGGGCGTGACGATCCTTGAAGATCTTGATCCCGACGCCGATGAGCAGCAACACGATCGCCAACGCCGTAATCTGAGCGGCTCGCTTGAGCAGCCGTCGCCGCTGCTGGCGATGGATGTCTTCGATGAGATCGCCGCCACCAGCAACGCGCAGGCCCGGTAGCAACGGGCGGTCGCGGCGTCCGCGGTCCATCGCCGGCAACTGTACGACGTTTCGCTTGGACGTCACCAGCACCCGCCGTCGGCAAGCGCTGGGCGTCGACAAGCCGTGGGATTGCGAACCACCGTTTCACCCGTACATCGGGTGATCCGGGCGTGAACGCGGCTGCACGTCAGGGAGCGGCCGTGGCATCCGAGCCGCGGGGTGGCGGCGACGCGGGGGCGGGGGCATCCAGGGCCATGGCTGCTGCCGAGGCTGCACCCGTGGGGGCGGTACGCGCCGGTTTGCGCCTGGTCTGCCGCCGACTCAGCCGCTTCTTCTTGTCGTCGGAGTCGATGGCGTTGTCCCGCCGGTACTCCTCGAGGCCCGGCAGGTAGGGGTGCGGCTGGTCAGCCTCGGCGAAGGCCGCCAGCGGTGTCCCGCTCGAGCGACGCTCGTCCACCAGCAAGAACCGTCCCTCGTGCCACTGCCACAGCTGATCGACGGTGGTCGTCTCGAGGATGAGCCTACGATCGGTATGCCAGACGATCTCCGCCCGCGAGGCCGCGATTCCCGTGCTCTTGTCCAGGTCCAGCCGCGTCAGCTCGTAGTCCACGATGACCAGCTTGTCCCCGATCTCGTCGTGGTGGGTCAGGAACCCCGGCTGCGACGTCCCCGGCAAGAAACCCGCCGCGCGATCGAAGTCACTCCATCGGACCGAACGATTGTAGCCCGAGGACGCATCGCGGAGCTTCTCCTGCATGCCGTCGCCGGTCGCACAAGACGTCACGCAGATTCCCGCCGCGATGAGGATGAACATCCGAGGCGTGGGCGCAGGATCGACCATGGTGCCGACCCTACGGACGGCCGCGCCAGCCACCAAGTTTTCGACGAACAGCGATGGCCGCGGGCAGCGTGGGCGCCGCACCGTCGCCGGGACGCGACCGGGGGTCCCGTTGTGACACAGCCGCGAGCTCAGGCCCGGCGGCCACGAACGATCCGAGGATGGCTCGCGAAGTCCTTCCGAACCTCGATCTCCACCAGTCCGTGCTCGGCGAGCAACGCGGGCACCGACTCCCCCTGATCGTAGCCGACCTCGAGATACAGCCGCCCCCCGCTGGCCAGGGCGTCAACCGCCTCGACGAGCAGACGCCGGATCACATCGAGCCCGTCCTCACCGCCCACGAGCGCCAGCCGGGGCTCGAACTGCTGCACCTCGGGGGCGAGCTCGCGCCAGTCCGGTTCCCGAATGTACGGAGGGTTGGACACGATCGTCGCCCACCCGCCTTCGGGTCTGGGCACGCTGGCCAGCAGATCGGAGTGCAGCACCTCGACCGCGAGCTCGAGCCGCTCGGCATTGGCCCGTGCCACCTCCACCGCCCCCTCGCTCACGTCGCACGCGACCACCTCCAGCTCTGGCCGCGCCCGCGCCAGCGCCAGCGCAATGGCTCCCGAGCCCGTGCCGATGTCGAGCACCGTGCCCGTCGGGTCGATCTCGTCGAGCACCCAGTCCACCAGGTGCTCGGTCTCCGGCCGTGGAATGAGCACCCGGCGATCCACGTGCAGCTCGAGGTCGAGTGCATGAAAGCCTCGCTTGCCCTCGATGTACGCCACGGGCTCACGCGCCAGCCTGCGCCGCACCAGCTCGCGGAAGCGTGCGCGCTCGGCCGTGTTGACGACCTTGTCGTGCTCGACATAGAGGCTCATGCGCGAGCACTCCAGTGCGAACGCGAGCAGGTACTCGGCGTCGACCCGGGGCGCGTCGATCCCCACCTCGTCGAAACGCTGCTGCGTCCAGCCCAGCAACGTCCGCACCGTCCACGTTTTCGCCCCGGCTTCGGGCTTGGGCGGAGCAGAGGACGGTGGCGGCATCAGTCGCGTGTTTGCCACAAGCGCCGCCAAAGCGCACCCCGGCGACGCGCGCCGTGGCTCACGCCCCACGAACGAACGGCGCCGCCCCGAGGGAGCGGCGCCGCGACGAGGACCCCAGGGCCCGCTACTGCACGGTGAAGGCGAGACTCGCCAGCTCTTGGTCGCCGTCGCCGAGCACGATGCAGCGGTAGCTCCCGGCCTTTCGCATCGTGCGATAGGCCCGGGTGCGGTGGAGCTTGCGGTCGGGGATGCGCACCGTGGTGGGCGCGGTACGACGACCGGTCGCCGTGTTCTCCCACGTGACGCGCACGCTCACTTCTTCGCCGCTGGTGTTGACCGCCTCGACGAACAGGCTGACCTTCTGTCCCTCGGGGAAGGTCGTGGAGGGGTCGACCGGCTGGCGCTTGACCACGTCGTGGGCGAGGACGAGCCGCTTGAGCTCCACATCCGTCCCAATTGCGATCCCGTTGACCTCGGATCCCGTCGCGGTGACCGTGCCCGTCTCGGCCGGCTCCTCGGTGGGCGTCGCCTCGGTAGGCGTGGCCTCCGTCGGCGGCTCCTCGGTGGGCGTGGCTTCCGTCGGCGTGGCCTCCGTCGGTGGTGCGGCCTCGGCCTTGCCCTCGTCGCTCGGCACCGGCTCGGTCGGCACGGCCTCGGCCTTGCCCTCGTCGCTCGGCACCGGCTCGGTCGGTACGGCCTCGCCGCTCGGCGCCGGCTCGGTCGGCGTCGCTCCGGCTTTGTTGTCCTTCGCCGGAGTCGTGGCTGCCTTGACGTCCGTCGTCGGTTTCGGCCCGAGCTTGGGCGCAGCCTTGGTGGACTTGCGCGCGGGCGTGTTCGCAGCCGCGGCGTTCTTGGGAGCGCGCTTGGATCCGTCGTCGCAACCGACGACCATCACCAGAGCAAGGAGTCCCGAAAATCGAAGCCAGTTTCGTGTCATGGCGCCTCCTCAACGTCCGCGTCGCGACGACCATTCCAGGGTCGTGACCCACGACGACAGGCCCCCAGGCTGGGGTCTCGGTCAGCGTGCAGCGAGATTCGCGGCACCGTCGGCCGCGACCTTGTCGGTTGCCGACCCCGATTGCAACCAACTTCGTAGGACATCGTTCTCGGGTCTCGTCCCCTCGTGCACCTGGACGACCGCCCCCGTCGCATCGAGGAGGACGACCGTCGGCAAGCGACTCAGCTGCAGCCGGGCTGCGACCGCACCTTGAGGGTCCCAGCCCAGCACGAACGGTGGCGGATCATCGGTCCACGATTCCGGCAGAGCGGCCGCTTCGGAATCGAGCGCAACGGTCACCACCGTCAGCGCAGCTCCATACTCCGCGAGCAACGCTCGATAGCGGCGATGGCCCTGCTCGCGCTCGGCCACGCTCGAGTCGGCCAGCTCGATCAACACCGACCGCCCGTGCAGCTGTGCCAGGTCGCGGTGTCCACCGCCCAGCAACGGGATGTTGAGCTCCAGCACCTGCCCCACGCGACCTTGGAGCGCCGAGGGGCGCGGGGTCGAAGCCGCGGTCGGCTCGGTGGAGGCCGCTCCCATCGGTCCGCAGCCGAGGCTGAGCGTCGATGCCAACGTCGCCGCGGGGCCCCACGCACGGCGCCTGGAGTCTCCCCGAGCCGAGGGGCGGGCGGGGCCCGCCCCCCCGC
>JAHZJA010000117.1 GCA_022601155.1 Deltaproteobacteria bacterium
CCGTGCTGGGAAGTCGGGAGGGGCTCGCCCGCAATCCCTGCGTCGGTCGGGTATGGCCACGCGCAAACTCAGCGCGCCATCCAACGAGGGAACATGACCCACGACGCATCACGCAAGGTTTGCGGGCCTGCGCCCGCTGAAAGGCAGCAGGCGAGCCACCACGATGAAATGGCTCGCCGCGATCAATCTGACGACCGACAGTGATGGAGTGCCAAAGTGGCTGTCGTGGGTCCGCGCGTGTCAGCGCGACCCCGTCGACGACGATTTCGTCGCCCTGACCGTCGCCCGAACGGCCGACTACTTCACCGCCTCGCAGGCCACACGGGAGCAGACCGCGGAGCGCCTGCGTGTGGCGCTGGCCGACTGGCTCGAGCAGGCGGGGACGTACGGGGCGTTTTCGCAGCTCCAGGTCCTCGACGCCCGCTCGATCGCCGTTGCGTTGTCGAGCGAGGCCCAGCGCGCCGACTCGGTGCTCGTGGTCGGGAGGGCAGCGAGACGCGAAGACCGTCGGCTCGTACGACTGGGCGCGGTCACACGTCGGGTGTTGCGGCACCTGACCACCCCCACCGTGGTCGTGCCCCCCGACTGGACCGTCGAACACGCGGGGCGAGGGCCCATCGTGGTCGCCGTCGACGCCACGGCGCCCTCGCTGGCCGCCTGGAGGTTCGCACGCCAGCTCGCCACCAAGGTCCACCGCGAAGTCGTCCTCGCCCATGCGCTGCCCGGGGTCGAGGAGCTCGGCGTGGTGTACCTGGCATCGACCGACCCCATCGCGCTGCGGCGTCGCCAGACCGAGGCGGCCCGCCACACTCTCCTGGAATTTCTGTCAGACCACGAGCTGAGCGCCTTGCCTCGGCACGTGCACTCGGGGCCCACGGTCCAGACCATCGCGAAGATTGCCGCAGAGCTGGACGCCGCGATGATCGTCTGTGGCTCGCGGCGTCTGTCGGTCGGCGAGAGGCTCTTGTCGGCGAGTATTGGCAGCGAGCTGGCCGCGATCGCGCCCGTCCCCGTTGCGATCGCACCACCCGATCTGGCAGGAACCGCGGTCTAGCGTGCTCGTGAGCCTGGCCTGCTGCCTCGACGTCGATCGAGCGGCCGGGTCCCGAGGCAGCAGCAGTCACCTCGCCCTGTTGGCGAGTGTAGAAGGATGGCGTGTTCGGCAGGAGGTCTCGGGTCGCGTCGCACTCCGGCCGCTCACCCCTCGTGGCGTCGAGCACCGTCGGCCTCCGCCGCGGAAAGTCCGATCGAATCCCCGGACCATCCGACGCAGGACATGCGCACACGGACGAGCACGAACCCCTCAAACAGCCGCCATGGCCATGCTCGACAATGTCGCCGTTCCTGTCAGCTTCGATCAGGTCTCGCCGGACGCCCCGTCCTCGCCGGGCATCATCGAGGTGGACCCGAACCTCCGCGTAGAGATCAGCCCCTCCACCATCGAGGCGCTCCAGCTCGCGTCGCGGCTGGCAGCCCAGGGTCATGTCCGGCTCGTGCACGCGACCCCCGATGTTCATCGGTTCTCGATGTACTCCGGGCCAGAGGGCATGTGGCTCCCCGCAGACACCACCCAGCAACTCGACCGTGCGGCCAAGGGCCGCTCGCAGCTCGTGCTTCAGGAGCTGGCGGCGCGGTACCTGCGAGGCGCCGAGGTCGAACTGGTCATCGCACCCGGGACCCCGGTGACGGTCGTACTCGACGCCGTCGCGAGCCACCGCACCGACGCGATCATCATGGCCGCCAGCGGCCGGGGCCCGTTCCGGCGAGCACTCGGTGGCAGCACCGCAAACAAGCTCATCCGAAGATCCCCCTGCCCCGTGATCGTGGTGCCGGGACCCGGGGTGCCGGCCGCGTCCAACAGCGCGAAGACGGCTGCACCGTAGACGCTGCGGTCCTGCGTGCAGCCTCGTGGCGCGGCTTGGACATCGCCGACAGAAGTTGACTGCCCGCGGGTGACAACTATCGCGGCGGCTCCTGTTCACTGAGCCCGCGGAGCGGCGGGCGCTCGCTCGTCGCGTGTCAGCCACGGCCGATAGCAACCCGCAATCTTTGCGGCGAACTGCCGGCGTACGCAAAAATTGCGGCAAACGATCGAGCGCTCATCGCGAGCCAGCTGCTATCCCAAACACATGGGCACTCGAACCGCGAAGATGGATCCGGAGACCGAGCGATCGCTGCTGATTCGATGGACCCGTGACCGCGACGTCGCTGCGCGCGACCGACTCGTTGCCTCTCAACAGTCCCTCGTCGTCGCCATCGCCAATCGCCACGGACGCTCCGCCCAGGCCGTCGCCGACCTCGTCCAAGAAGGCAATCTCGGCCTGCTGCACGCGCTGGATCGCTTCGACCTCGACCGAGGCGTACGGCTGTCGACCTACGCCACGTGGTGGGTCCGCGCGTTCATGCTCCGCTTCATCGAGCGCAACCGCGGTCTCATTCGCGGCACGACCACCGCCAACCGGACCCGCCTGTTCTACCAGCTGGAGCGTACCCGGCAGCGGCTCATCGCCGCGGGCGACGACGTCACACGCCAGACGATCGCCGACGCCATGGGAGTCTCGGTCGACGACGTAGCCGCCATGGAGGCACTGCGGGTCCCAACCACCTCGCTCGACGCCCCGTTACCCGGCCGGGATGGTGGATCCATCAGCCGCATCGACGCCGTCGCAGACCAGACACCAGGACCCGAGGAG
>JAHZJA010000118.1 GCA_022601155.1 Deltaproteobacteria bacterium
CCGCCATCTGCGGCAAGATCGTCGCCGGCTGCGGGTTGGGCTCGGCCGTGGACTTGGTGGGGGTCGCCGCGAGGGCAGGCTCGGAGCGCAGCGGTGGCAACTGCTGCGGCGCCGCCCGACAGCCCACGGGTATCGACCCGACGAGCCCAAGGACGACGACGAGTTGGCCTCCGTGCACCGATGGCCCAACGCACCACGGCGGGAATCGATTTCAACCAGGCGACTGCGATGACAGCGCCTCCCTCGACCACGCGGCCATTGCCAGCAGAACAACGTACAGCAGCCATTCGAGGTGCCCGACGCACGAACTGAACCACGGCGCTTCGTGTGCGTCCAACTCGATGAGCGCCCCGTCGGGGTCGCTGTGCCGGGGGAGTTCCCCGGGGTTCGGCCCGTGCATCGAGGGTAAGCCCCCGATCACTTGGCCGGAGCTCACCTCTACCGCCCGTGCACCCCGGGCCGCATCCTCTATGAGCATGCGCGCGTGGATGTGTTCGATGATGACGCTGGCTCTGACCAGCACGTTCTCTGCTCCGGCTTCAGCGGAGGGCGGTCGACTCGAACAGGCGCGCAAGACGGCGCGCCCGAGCCCACGACCGCCGCAAAACCGCCAGCAGTCGTCGGCGCGCCAAAACCAACCCGTCAATCGCACGCAGCGTCAGACCAACATCTACTCCCGGCGTCCGCCGTCGAGCCGATATGGACCCCAGCCCAGGGTCGCCACGTACTACGTCGTGCGTCGTCGGCCCGCGCCCCAGGCCGTCCCGCCTCCCAACGCCCTGGGACCGAGGCAAGGTCCGGTCGAGCTCGACAAGCCGCCGCCACGACCCCCGTTCCAGCGGTTCGTGCACCGCTACCCATACGACTCTCGCAAGCCGGGCTGGGTCGTCGATCCGCAGGACGGCAACCCCACCGACCATCGTCGCATCTCGGGCCGCGCACAGGTGGAGGGTTCGTATTTGCGGGGTGGCTTGATCCGCTCGGGCTTCGCCGCCCGGGTCGGCTCGCCACGCCTCGACGTCGACACCCAGCTGTCGTTCTACCTCCAACCCCCCGCCCAAGACGCCATGTACCTGGGTGACACGGGCCTCAATATCGCGCCGGTCGCCTTGCCCCGCCTGGTCTGGCGTGTGGGCTTGGGCGCGCGCTACATGATCGACGCCCGTCTACCCGGTGCAGGCCCACGAGAATACGCCGCGGGATGGAACATGAGCACCGGCTTCGATGCGTTCCCCGCCCGCCCCTTCGTGATCTCGGCCCGCGTCGATCGGGGCACACTGTACCGAACCACGGTGTGGCGCGCCCGGGCGACGGTCGGCATCACTCATAAGCGCTTCGAGCTGTTTGCCGGCTACGACCACATGCAGATCGAGCGCGTCGCTCTCGGTGGCCCGCTGCTCGGGCTCCGTGCCTGGCTGTAAATCGATCAACGCGACGCGATGCCCAAGCCATCGCGTCGCGTCGTCCTACGCTCGGCTCAGCACACCCCGATGCCGAGGTCGCACACGCACGCCCCCGAATCACAGCTGGCGCTGCAGGTGACCGCCGCCGCGCACGACATCACACAGCCCGAGTCACAGGTCAGCACGCACTCGGTGCCGGACTCGCAGTCCTGGTTGCAGCCCTCGGCGCAGTCGAAGTCACACACGCCCGCATCGCAGGATTGGTTGCAGCCACCGCCGTCGCAGGTGAAGTCGCAATCGTCTCCGTCGCAGTCCTGATTGCAGGTACCCCCCGCACAGCGGAACTCGCAGATCGCCCCCGTCTGGCAATCTTGCTGGCATCCACCACCCGTACACTCGAACTGACAGGTCTGCCCAGGCTCGCAGACTTGTGCGCAATCGGTGCCGTCGCAATCCTCGAACTCCCCCGAGGTCTCGCCCGCGGTCTCGTCGTTGCTGGCCGTCTCGTTGCCCGCGGTCTCGTCGTTGCTCCCCGTTCCGTTGCCGCTGGTCTCGTTGCCCGCGGTCGCGTCCCCGGTCTGCTCCTCACCGGTCTCGTTGTTCGTCCCCGTGGGGTCGTTGCCCATCGTCCCCGCATCCGCGGCGTCGTCGTCGTTATCGACGCCCGTGATGATGCAGCCAGGGGTGAGCAGGAACACGGCAGTAAGAAGGAGTGAGGCGTGATTGCGCAACATGGGTCTCGGTCTTCTCCGGGCACGCTTCGAGGTGCCACGCGGCGGTAGAGGACGCAGACCCCCCGATCAATTGCGGGTCGAGCCGAAAACGTGCTGCACGTCATCAAACGGGCCGAAAAGGAGCATCTCCGTGAATCGAGACGCTCCTGCGACGTCGGGGGCTCCCCGGGTCTATCGGTCATCGGCGCCGAGCGGGGTGCGCCCTACGACAGGCGTCGTGCGGCACTGAGGCCGCGGCACACCCCTCCGACCGCCCCCTCGGCCCTCCGCACCGACCGGGGTGCGCCCTACGACAGGCGCCGTGCGGCAACGAGGCCGTCGCGCACCCCTCAACCGCCCCTCGGCTATCTGCGCGGAGCAGGGTGGGCCCAACGACAGATGTCACGCTGCGCTGAGACCGTCGCGCATCTCTCAACCGCCCCCTCGGCCATCCGGGGACGACGCTCGAGGTCGCCGAAACGCGTCATGTACGCGCACCCAGGGCTCACCGTTCGCCGCCCCTCGGGCGATCGCCGTGTCGATCGCAACCGGCCTATCCTGGCCACGTGGCCCCGCAGCTCACCGTCGCCTTGGTGCACCAGCCGGTCGTCAACCGCCAAGGCGAAGAGATCACGTCCACCGTCGATCACTTCGACGTCATGGATGGTTCGCGGCTCGCATTGGCCTACCCACTGTGGCGTCTGTATGTCGTCAATCGGATCCCGGCCCAGCGCGCATTGGTCGAGCGACTCATCGAGCATGGCACCGCCGCCGCAGGCCGCGACGAGGCACGTGGTCAGTTTCACAAGACCGTCTGGGCGCCCGACCTCGACACCGTCATCACGGAGCACGAACACGAGCGAGGGATGCGACCCACCATCGTCGCTACCAGTGCGCAGCCCGATGCTCGCACCACGAGCTTTGCGACCGTCCGCACCCGACTGCACGACGGTGAGCCCATGCTGCTGCTCGTAGGCAAGGCCTGGGGTCTCGCCGCGCGGGTGCTCGACCAGGCCGACGTCCGCCTCGATCCCATCGATGCCGGGACCGGGTTCAATCACCTGTCGGTCCGCAGCGCGATGGCGATCTTGGTCGACCGCCTGCTCGGCTGAGGTCTCGGGCAGTGCCACCCGCGGGCGACCTCCCGCATCGCGAGGTCACAGAGCGCAGCGCAGCGTCAGGACCGGTTCTTCTTCTGCGTAGAAGTCGTGGTCGGCAAAGCGGTCACGCAGCTGCTCCACCAAGCGCGAAGCGATGCGATGGCCCGCAGCGTGATCCTGACGCACCAGCGTCATCGCGTTGCCGCCCTTGGTGCGGCGTAGGGCGGCGGCAAGACCCCCTGCGCCTTCTTCCAGCCAACGGTCCCGGTCGTCTTCGCGCCCAGGAACCTCGCCACACGCGATCCAGCGATCATCCAGCGGATCGGCGCGATAGCAGCATCGGCTGACGATGCTGCCATCTCCGGTCGTGTCCCCCACCAGCTCGATCTCGAACACGCTGTACTTGTCGAGCACCCGCGACAGCACATCGACGCGCCGCAGCGCCTCCTCGGGCACCCCCGCCTTGGCGAGATCGGCCCGAGCCTTGCTCTGCTGCTCGACCAACGTCTCGCGGACCTTCTGTAGTTCCTTGCGAAGGTGCTCCGCCTCGCGCTTGACCTCCGCCAGCGCTTCGTCGTTGCGCACGGTGGACGCCGCTTGCTGCGCTTGCGCCTGGCGGCGCTGGGTCTGCTCGCGCTCGGTCGCCGCCTGCAGTGCACCTTGGAGTTCTTCGACCTTCACACGGGCCTGGGCCTCACCGCGTGTGCTCTCGTCGAGCCGACGCTCGTCGATGGTGGCAAACACGAACAACACGACCATGAACACGTCGAGCAGCGGCAGCAGGTCGAGGCGATGACGCGCCACGATGCCCTTACTCCGCGCCGCCGTCGGTGTTGGTGCTCGCCTCGTGCTCGGTGCTCGCCTCGTGCTCGGTGCCCGCGTCACCGCCAGCCTCCGTGCTGTCGTGCGACCCCGCCTCGTGCAGACCGTCGAGCAAGGCCTCGCGAACGTGCAGCTGTGCGCGGTGCAGCAACCCCTCGCATCCACCCGCGATGGTCGACAGCCCCAGCGCCCCTACCAATCCCCAAAAGGTCGTCCCCAGCGCACTGGGCAGACGCGCGCGAAAGCCCTCGAGATCGGTGGGATCGGAGCTCACCAGGGCGAACACGGTGCCCAAGATGCCCAGGTGAATCGCGTACTGGGCGAAGCGCTCAATCCACGCGAGCTTGGTCGGCAACCGCACCAGGGCCTGCGCAACCGGTGCGATCGTGTCGCCAGCCATCAGCCGTGCAATCTCTTCGAAGGCGAGATCGACGACGGGCGCCGACTCCAGCCGACGACGAATGGGATGGTCGGGCGACAGCTGGCGCCCCACATGCCGCAGCACCGACAGCCCGCCTCGAAGCTGGTCGTGTTGCTGGCGGGCGGTGCGAAACCAATGGAGCGACACTCCGAGGAGCCCCGAGACCACCACCAGGACGAGAATGCTCAGCGGGTCGAACAGCGTCTGGGCGATCATCGGGCGGGCTTACTCCGAACGCGTCGTGATGTCGGTGTAGCCCGCCTTGGTCAGGCACGTGCGGAGGGCCTCGACCGATCCGTGCGTTCCCTGCGTGGCGTCGATCTCGACCGGGGTGCTGGCCGAGCCGGGCCCCAGCTCGGCACAGACGTCGGCGCAGGCGGCCAGCTCGGTCTCGCCGTGTCGGCACTGCTCCCCCACCACCGCCACCACTGCGCGAGCACTGCCCTGTGCATCGGCATCCTTGGGGGGCGGCGTGTCCTTGACCGGGACCGGCGTGGGCGCGGGGGTTGATGGCGTACCCACCTCTCCGCCCGAGCCCAGGCCCGGAATGCAATCGGACAGGTACGCCCCCACCAAAGCCGCGACGGCGGCCAGCCCTAGCAGGCCGAGGGGAGCACCACGGCGACGTTCGGAAGAAGAGCGTGAAGCCACGTCGCCGAGCACCATGGCGCATCCGACCCGCCCACGCAACCACCGCCCGGGCGGGCGCCTTGGCCATCGATGCGGAACAATGCCCCGTTGTGGGTCTCGCGTCCGTGGCCGTCGTGGACAGCCGGGCCTTCGGTCCGTCCCCGCCCTACTCCCCTCGCACCGCTGCGACCGCTCGCTCGAGCAGCTCGTCTCGGCCTGCCAGTACTCCGGCCACGGTAGGCGCCGCCTCGATGGTGGGCGTCACGCCCACGCCGTGGTGCCGTGTGCCGTCGTGCTTGGTCACCCGCATCCCCGTGGACGTGATGGTGTAGCCACCCGGCGTGGTGAAGGGGTTGATGTTGCCGTTGGCCCCCGCGGTATGGCCACCGACGATCTCCCCCAGCTGGTACCCCTCGACGTAGCCCATCACCGACTCGGCGTAGCTGATGGCGCCGCCGCCCGTGATGAACGCGACCTTGCCCGAGATGTGTGGCTGCGCGGGCTGGAGATGCCAACCGGCCCCCTCCCAGCCCTCCACGACCCCCGGTCGGATCTTCTTGGCGGTGAACATCCACTCATCGGAGTCCGCGACCGTGAGCAGGTGGGCGAGGATCGGATGGGTTCCGTTGGGATACCCCCGCAGGTCGAAGACCACCCCGGGCGCGCTGGCCAGCACATCGATCTTGGCGGCGATATCCGTCCAGGCGGCCTTACCCAGATCGACGTACCAGATTCCGTTCTCCAGCTCGCCGATCGGTTCACGCTCGAAGGGGGCAGGGACCCGAGCGTCGCGTCGGTCGACCGTCAACGTCATCGGCGTGCCCGCACGCACGATCTCGAGCCGAGCCTTCGTTCCTGGCGCGGCCGCGGTGATCTGCGACCATCCCAAGGCCCGAAAGGTGCGCCACTGCGGAGTCCCGGAGACGAGGGCCATGCGTTCCTGCAGCCGGGCCTGAACGTCGACGCCGTCGATCGTGAGGACCACGTCGCCCACCTGCACCCCGCTGCCCTCGATGGTCGACATCACCACCACCTGCCCCTCGACCACATCGAATCGGGCGGGGACGAAGACGTCGGTGCGGGCGAACGGCGGGCGGACCGAGCCGTGGCCATCGACCAGCGCCGCGACCAAGCGCTGCAAGGTGCGATGCGTGTCGGCGGGGCTCTCGTCGTCGAGCGCGTCGGTGAGCGACGCCTGGAGCTGCGCGGACCAGTCGACGTCGATGTCGACGAAGTAGGGGTAGAAGTGCTCGAACACGCTCCACGCCACGATGACTGCGGCCAACCGCACGGCGGGATCATCGGCCTCACGGGGGGTACCCAGCAGATCCGGCAGAGGTGGCGGAGCACCGACGTCCACCCCATTGACGATCTGGGCATCGCGCCCGTAGAGCGACAGCGGCAGCTGGAACCGGAGGCCCGCCCCGAGCGACTCGTCCATCAGCTCACCGCCTTGGGGCCGCTCCTCGAACAGGTCGTCGGTCAGCGAGTCGATCCTGCGTGCGATCCACAGCCCTCCCTTGCCCCCATGCGCGGTGGGGACGATCTGGTGGTGGAAGTTGGCTGGGCCGAATTTCCAGCTGGCGAGTGCGTCGGTCTCGAAGTCCCCGTTGTCGATCGGTACGGGCGTCCATGCGTTCCCCTCGCGAACCTCGAGGACGAAATCGTCGACCCACGCCGCTCCTGGACCGGCCACGGCGACCCCGATGGAGACGGCCTCGGCGTCGGGGGGGACCGTGAGCTCGGCCATCAGCTCGGCCCAACGAGGCGAGAGATACGCGTCGCTCCCCGCCCGCAGCGGGCCGCTGTCGGCCATGGCCTGCAGCTGCAGGCGTACGTTGGCCTGCAACCGCTCGGGGTCGACCTGGGCCCACGCACGCAGCCGAACCGCCTTGCCCGCCAGCGCCGTGGCATCGACGACCTGCTCGAGGGTCGCCACGGGCTGGTGCCCTCGGGGCATCTCTCGCGGGCGATGGGTCCGCTTGCTGGCGTACACCGAGCGCATGTCCCCAAAGCCGAAACCAAGGTGCTGCCAGGCCACCACGTCGAGCCCCTGGGTCGACGCGGGGAACAGCCCCGCCGCGTCGCGGGGGTGCTGGCCCTGCGCGTAGACATCGAGCGTGGGGGCGAACGGATGGAAGACCTCCTCCAACGCGGCGGCGAGTTCGTCCCGGTTGGTGGCCTGGGTCACGCGTTGCACGGCATGCACGGCGAGCGTGTTCCAGTCCGCCGTCGCCGCCTCGTCGCTCGGATGGAAGAACCGAACGTGGCCGTACAGCCGAGCCAACGCCGACAGCTCCTCGAGGTCCGTCGTGGACGGCGAAGCCGAGGCGGGGGCCGGAGCCATCGCCGTCGCGTCGCTGGGGCGGGGGGCGCATGCCGCCAGGCACACCATCGTGGAACAGCACAGCGTCGCGCGTATCGACATGGTCTCAACCATTCCAGACACCCAGCATCCCACCAAGGTTTCTGACGTCGATCGGCGGTTGCTTTCGCCGCGACCGGCCCGCGTCAGGGCGGCGCCGCGGCGCGAAACTCCTGCAGCTGCCGAAGCTGCGGAGCGGCATCGGCTCGCCCGAGGTCGCGTTGCGCCTGGTCGAGCAGCTCCACGAACTCGCCCGTCTCCGAACGCCCGCCCGCTCGATAGGCCTGGGCCAGACAAAAAGCCGCCAGCCCACGTACTCCAGCGTCGGTCGGCTCCAAGCTCCGCGCCCGCACGGCCAGCGCGGTGGCTTCCTCCACCCGGCCGGCATCGAGCGCATCGCGACTCAGTCCCACCAACACCCGGGCCAGCTGCGGATGGTCTGGGCCCAGCAGCTGTTCGTAGATCGCCAGCACCTCGCGATCGTGAGCCTCGGCCTCGCGAGAGTCTCCGAGGGTCCGCCGGATCACGGCGATGTTGTGCAGGCCGTTGGCGTAGTGCGCGTGGACACGGCCGTGCACGCGCTCGATGATCGGCAACGCCCGCGCGTGGAGCTCCAGCGCCTCGGGATATCGGCTCGCCTCGGCCAAGCCCGTCGCCAAGTTGCCCATGACCGTCGCCACCCGCGGGTGCTCGGGGCCCAGGGCCAGCGTGTAGATGTCGAGCGCCTCCCGATACGCGGCGTTGGAGCGCTCGCGCTGCCCCATCTTCGAGAGCGTCACCGCGAGGTTGTTGATGGCCAGCGCAGTGTCGGGATGCTCGCGCCCGTGGGCCGCCGTCAACGCCGTGACCGCTCGCTCGAGCAGCGGCACCGCCTCGTCATACTCACCGCGCGAGTCGGCCACGAGCCCCAGGTTCATGATCGCGATTCCGGTCTTGTAGTGGTCGGGGCCGAAGGCAGCCAGCCGAATCCGATACGTCTGAGCGTAGGCTCGTTCGGCGCCGTCGAGATCCGCCTGGTACCAGTGGACCGTCCCCACGTTACTCAGGGCGTTCGCATAGCGGGGATGATCGGGACCGAGGCGCTCGAGCTCGAGCGCCGCCGCCTCCGCCAGCGCTCGTGCGGCTTGCGGGTAGGCGCTGCGCTCGATGTGAACCATCCCGATCTGGTTGAGCAGCCGTGCCGCGTACGGAGATGAGGGGTCACGGGCATCGAGCTCCCGCGCCCGCTCCAGCAACACGAGGGCCGCGTCGTACTCACCTTCGTGGCTCCGCCGCGACGCCTCGGCCATCGCCCGGTCGCGCTCCAGTGCCCGCCGCACACCGGCATCGACCACGCGCTCGCCCCACGTCTGGGCATGCCGCTCCCAGTCCGCGGCCGCGCCGACATCGGAGCGACGCACCGCCAGGTCGAGCAAGCCCACGGCGGCTTTCCCCGCGATCTCGGAGTCCTCGGCGGCGGCTCCGTCGTAGAAGGCCTGGGTCAGCACCCGCGCGCTGTCGTCCAGGGCGTCGGCCTGAAACAGCGACCGTCCCTGCGACAACAAGGCCTCGCGGTGGAGCACCGCATGCTCGGAGACCTCGGCAGCCGCGGCCCCGGCCAATGCCGCCGCTTGCTCGTGCCGCGCCGCTCTGGACTGCGCGCGCGCCCGAGCCATGCGCTCGGTATGGGCTGCGAGCGTGGCGGGATCCACATCGAAGGTCGTACCCACCGCCGCGCACCGCCGGGGTTCGGGAAGATCTTCGAGGGCGCGGTCGGCCTCGGCGAGCACGTCGCGATCGGCCTGGGCCAACACATCGAACAGCGCATCGAGCTCCGCCAGCTCTCCGCGCAGGCAGACCAAGTCGGCATCGGCGTCGGCCTTGGTCGACGCCGCCGCCCGAGCTCCACAGACCCGCCGATACTCGCGGTCCCAAGCCGCCATCCATGGATCGACCCGCGCTCGAATGTCGGTCCACGCTCGATCCGCATACGGGGCTCCCGTCGACACGAGCGCAGCTTCCAGCCCGTCACGGCGAGCTTCGTTCCAGACCTCCCCGCTGTGCTCGGTAGGATCGCAAGGGGCCGGAGACGACGGCGCGCTCGCCCACGCCAGGGCGATGGCGCCGAGCCCCACGCCGACCACCCCCAGGCGCCTGACCGTCCGCCGACCGTGGCCCGCGGTCTCGAGTCGATCGAGCAGCCCGTGCATCGAGCCGTAGCGCTCGCCGGGCTCGGGCTTCAGCGCCCGCTGGAGCACCCGACGGAGCGCACGTGGCACGTCGGTCGAAGCCGGCCGGGACGGCGCGAGCCGTTGCTCGTCGACCGTCCCGTCTTCGTTGGCGAACGGGTGGCGGGCGTGCAGAGCCTCCCACAGCGAGACCGCGAACGCCCACTGATCGGCCGCGGGCCCCACCGATCCACCGTGGCGCTGCTCGGGCGCCATGTATCGCGGGGTGCCGATGCGATCGCCGGTCGCGGTCGCCCAGCCCTGCGCGTCGTCTCCGGCGTCCGAGA
>JAHZJA010001371.1 GCA_022601155.1 Deltaproteobacteria bacterium
CGCCATCGTGAAGCTCGATGGCCTCGGAGATGCGCAAGAGAATCTCGACCTCTTCCCCGTCGAAGTCGACCTGAACGCTGCCGTCGTCGACGGCCCTGACCGTGATCAGGCCCGTCGACGATGCTATTGCGGCTGCTCCTCTTCGAGGAACCATTACGCGGTCCTCGTACTCACTACCCGTGTCCATCATTGCCCCCCACTGACACCGCTGGTCAACCACCCCAGCCCCCAGAGCAACAGCGCGGTGTCCACAGTGCATGCGGACCGTGCTGACTCTCACAACTAGAGTGTCACTCCAACGACGGTTTCGTTACTGATTTCTTCTCAGAAAAATGAGGATGAGGAGGCTGGCGTCGTTGAGCTGGTGACAACGATTGGGTGGGGGCTACAGCACACGGATCTGGTGGATCACGTCTTCGCAGCCGTGCATGCCCACCCCCGCGATCTGTGCGCCCAGCGGAACCGCGATCGAGACCGTCTCTGGGAATCCGCTGAGCTGGCTATCGGACTCCGCGACGATCGCCCCGGCGGTGTCGAACAGCGTCACGCGAACGTCGGCGCCGTAGCTGGTGAGGTCGACCTCCACCACGCTGGGCTCGCAGTCGATCCCGTCGAGGCCCGCGAACAGCTGCGCGGGGTAGATCCAGATGCCCTCGGCCGTGGATCCGGCACTGCACCCCCCACCGCCACAGGTCAGGTGCAGGCTGTTTTGAATCTGCAGCGGAACCCCTGCGACCTCCCATTGACCGCCACAGGAGGTATCGGCCGGGCCCGGAAGCGAGACCACCACCGGAGCATCGCTGCAGGGGGTCACGGCCCCCTCGGTGGTGCCGTCGTCGGTGGTGCCGTCGTCATCGGTCGTGGTGCCGTCGGTGGCCCCGTCGGTGGTGGTCCCGTCATCGCTCGCGTTGCCGCCGCTGGAGCTGGTGCCGTCGCCCGGCCAGTCGGTGGTCGCGCCCGGCCCGGAGCTGCTGGTGCTGGGATCGGGCACGGCGCCATCGGTCGGGAGGGGATCGGTCGTCGTGGTGGGATTGGCGGATGTCTCACCGGTCTCACCGGTGGTGTCGCCAGGGCCGTCCGATGCGGCGCCGTCGAGCGGCATGATGTCGGGGACGGAGAAGCATCCGGCCGTGAGCGCGGATACCAGGAACAACGAGGGGCTACGTACGGGCATGGCGGTCGTCTCGACCACGGTGGAGGTACCTGTTCCGGTTTGTGACCCGCGGGGGCGGGCTGGAAGAGCACTGCACCCCCAACGCAGCGCGACGACGCCCCCGCGAAGGGAGCGCCGCCGTCGATGGTTGGCAATACCGAGCCCCGCGGACCTAGAAGCCGAGCCAGGCGTTGGTGTTCATGTCGCCCAGGTTGCTTCGCATCAGGCCACCCTCGGACATGGTGAACAGCTGGTCACCGATGACGATGGAGCGCCGGATGTTGTTGCCGAACCAGCCGTCGCCGCTCTGGTCGACTTGCTCGTGCTCGAGGCTCCCCACCAGCTGGATGCCGGCCTCCGGATCCACGCGATACGCCAGGGCTCCGGTGAAGCTGAGGTCCTCGCCGGTCTCCTCGTCGTAGCCGTAGCTCTGCACGGGGAACACGGCCAGGTTCTCGGCACCCCACCACAAGAAGGCACGGTGGTCGAACTCCACCTCGGACGAGCCCCACTCGCCGAAGGATGCTTGGTGCACCACCGTGGGGTTGGCGGGATCGGAGACGTCGAACAGGCTGATCTGCGAGCCGGTGACCTGGCCCTCGGCGGTGCCGTCACGGCCCACACCGAGCAGTAGATTCTCACCCACGGGGTGGAGGTAGGCCGAGTAGCCCTCGATCTTCAGCTCGCCGACCATCTGTGGTGCGGTGGGCGTGGACAGGTCGATGGTGTACAGCGGATCGATCTGGCGGAAGGTGACCACGTAGCCGGTCTCGCCGATGAAGCGGACCGCGTAGATCTGCTCGCCGAGGCCGAGGCCGTCGACTTGGCCGATGAGCTCGAGACGCTGGCCCTGCTCGCGCAGCACGCTGACGTAGCTCTCGGACTCGCTGCTCCAGTCCCACTCGGTCGTGGCCACGCGGAGGTCGCCCTCGTGCTCGGACATCGCCCACTGGCTCAGGAGGTAGCCGGGAACCTCGCCCGAGGCCACGTAGTACGCGGCGTCGTCGCGGGTGATGTCGAACTTGTGGATGTATGAGGTCAGCTGCAGCGACTCGTCCTCACCGAACGCGGCGGGGTCATCGTTGAGCACGAAGGGGCGCGTCGCGACGTAGAGGCTCTCGGGGCTGGCGTAGACCGTCTGTCCCTCGGAGAACAGCCCCACCGCGTCACCGAGCGCCAGCGGCTGGTCCATGTCGATGGTGAGCACCGACAGCGTACCCAGGCCCGCGTGCGTGCCCGGTCGCATCATCCGCTCGCAGTCGACCAGCTGTCCGCGCTCGAGCGTGGTGCCCTCGGGGCCGTGGTTCTCGAACACGTAGCTGGGGACCCAGTCGCTCAGCTCGCTGCTGAGCACGGCGCGGCGGTTGTACGCGCGTGCCTCCTGCTCGGCGCGGGCATAGGCGGTCTCCTCCCAGCCGCTCCACTCGTCGTAGTCCGCGTCGTCCTCCTCGTCGAGGAAGTCCCAGGGGTACTTGAAGTCGAGGGTGTGGACCCCGGCGCTGAGGACCACGCGGGCAGCATCGTCGTGGAGTCGACCGCTGACGTAGTTGCCCTCGACGTAGAGGCTGCTCACCACTTGCATGTCGGAGGGATTGGAGATGTCGACCTCCACCAGCTGCACGATCGACTGGTAGTCCTCCTCGCCGAGCCCGAAGTTGTTGCGGATGTTCTGGGGCAGGTCCCACGCCCCGCGATGCACGGTGACGAGCACCCGGTCGCCACGCACGAGCATCTCCGACCCGGTGTAGTAGTAGTACTCGTTGTCGGCGGTCAGGATGGGGAGCGAGCTCACCACCGCGGGGCTGTCGGCGGCCACGTCGACGTAGTGGAGCTGGCCCTGCGCCAAGGCCAAGATCCGAGTGCCGTCGGTCTTGACGATGTCGGGCTCGTCGACCCCCAGCTCTTGGACGTTGGTTCCCGAGTAGTCGGGGCTGTTGTCGTTGCCGCCGCCGGTCTCGCCACCGTCGCCCGACGCGCCGCCGTCGGCCGAGGGAGGTGCTGCGCCGTCGCCACCTTCGCCCGCGGCGTCTTCGCCCCAGCCCCACCCTTGGTCACCGTCGAACCCGTACGCGCCAACCTGCTCGAGTCCGCGGTACTGGGCGTAGTCGAGCACGTCCTCGCACGAGGCGAAGTGCACGAGCACCGCCCGATCGACGACCTCGGGGCTGTAGGACGTATCGCCATCGTCGCCGCACCCGGAGGCAGCAGCGAACGAAAGTGCGAGCAGAGGCAGGGCGAGAGCGCGGCGATACGTCATGAGCAATCAATCCAAGGAAGCAAGCAATCAAACGACCAAACGATTCGTGTCTCTTGCCTGGCGTCGTCCGCTTGCATGCGACTCGTGTGACGCCCGGCGCATGTCCACTGAGCAACAACAGGGCCACGGCCTGGAAGACGAAAAGATCAATGATTCCGAGGGGGCGATCGCGAGCCGTGTCGGGCTCGGTACGACACCGGTGTCGCGGGTCGGGCACGGCCGCCATGTCCCAACCCACGAAAGGACCGGGGACACCCACTGGACGGGGTGCCCCCGGCATCACATCGAACGCGAGGGAAGCGTTCATCATTCAATGGGAGCGTCGTGGCGTGGGCACGATGGCGCGTCGATCCATCGACTGGCGATACGCGATCGTCGGCCTGCCTGCTCCTGGGGTGCTGTTTGCTCGGTTCTCTCAAAGTGTCGACCCGTGCCGTTTCGATCGCTATGCTGATTCATCGATGGGTTGGACGATGCGAGCGGTGCCATTGGGTAGCGGACTGATGTCGATCGTGCTGGCGGTCGCATGCGCGGGAGACCGCGTTGCGCCGGGCGGCGCAGGCGAGGTCACGTCGGAGGATGGTGGCTCCGAACCTGGCTCGCCGATGAGCGCGAGTACGACCGTGATGCCCGACCCCGGCGGTGGCGACACCCTGACGTCGACGACGGGGACCAGCACGTCCACGGGCTTGGGCGGGGGTACCAGCGGCGCCGAGGACACCGACTTCGGCATGGATGACGACATGCCGCTGCTGACCAGCATCCCCTCCATCAAGGAAGGGACCGTACCGCTGGGCACGCTCGTGCAGCTGTGCGACGTGGTCCTCACCACCGACTCCACCGATGCGCGGCTGGGGAGCGTGGGCGAGCTGTACCTCCAAGACCCGATGGGCGGTGCCTACTCTGGGATCTTCGTGCGCACCACGGGCGGCCCCGCCAAGCTCATCGAAGGCGAGACCGTCGACATCATCGGCCGTGTGCGTGCGGGCGTGGGATACCGATTCATCTCGGCCCAGCAGCAGGCCATCTTCCCCAGCAGCGAGAAGAGCAAACCCGTGGTCCCCGAGCTCATCGAGATCGACACGCTGCAGCCGTTTCACCCCAACGTGTCGAGCTACGAGGGCGTGGTGGTCGAGCTGGTCGACCTGACGGTGACCGGCCAAGAGCAAGGGAACGAGCCGATCCTCCAGGGGCAGATCTACGTCGACTGGCGGTTCTACCAGGCGACGCCGCCGATTCTAGAGCCGGGGATCTCGGTGTTCACGGTGGTGGGTCCGCTGATGATCACACCAATGGGGCTGGCCATCGGGCCACGGACACCCGACGATCTGGTGTACTAGACTCGACTTTGGCGGTTTTCCACGCGCCATAACACCGCCCCCGACCGCTGTGGCAGTGTTTTCGCTCCTCGACG
>JAHZJA010001372.1 GCA_022601155.1 Deltaproteobacteria bacterium
GCATGGAGCTACTGGTCGAGGACCAGCCCGGGTTTTGGGAGCAGCGCGGCTACTCCAACTCGGCGCATCCGTGGCGCAACGACCGGTACAGCTGAGCCGCGCGCAATTCGTCACCACAAGTGCAAGATCGCGCACGCCAATCTCCCCGGGCGTCCTCGTACGCTCGGGTGAGCGCGGGCCAAACACGTTGGTATCGCGGCCAGGTGCAGCCAGGACGATGATGGGCGAAGTCGCGCTCGGCTCGTTCAGTTCTCCGCGCCTTCGTCAGCTGCGAGGATATTCGCGGTGTCACATCAGCCGAGTCGGACCACCACCGAGGCAGGACGTCCGCCGCTGGCCGGGGGTCTGGCCTGGCCCCCGGGCGAAGAGTCCGCGGACGCATCATGCGAATCGGATGGCTCGGCCGGTGACGCGGACCTCCAACGGCAGGTCGAGGCCCGGGTTCGACGGCGCCTGCTCTCCTCGCCGGCAACCGCGTCGCGGATCGGCCGATTCGTCGTACTCGAGACCATCGGCAAGGGTGGCATGGGCATGGTCTACGCCGCCTACGACGACAAGCTCGACCGCAAGGTCGCCATCAAGGTCCTGCTCGCCGACGAGCTACCCGACGAGCGCCACCGCGTTCGCTTCCTGCGGGAGGCCCAGGCGCTGGCGCGCCTGTCTCATCCGAACGTGGTCACCGTGCACGAGGTGGGAGAGAGCGAGGGACAGTTGTTCCTCACGATGGAGTACATCCACGGCCAGAGCCTCGCCCGATGGCTGCGTACCAAGCCAGACTGGCCGCGCGTCATCGAGGTGTTCCTGCAGGCGGGACGAGGGCTGATCGCTGCGCACCGGGCCGGGCTCGTACATCGAGACCTCAAGCCGGCCAACATCATGCGTGGGAACAACGGCACCGTGAAGGTGCTGGACTTTGGACTCGCGCTGGCGATCGCCGAGGCCACCGATGACGGCGTCGGCCTCGCGACGGCCTCCGGTTCCCACTCGGCTCTGCACTCCTCGGTGACGCAGACGGGGGTGACGATCGGAACCCCAGCGTATATGGCCCCCGAGCAATTCACGGGAGGGGCGGCCGACACCCGGAGCGACCAGTACAGCTTCTGCCTGACGCTGTGGGAAGGACTCACGGGTCGGCGACCATTCCGTGCTTCGACGTACGACGAGCTGCTGCCCGCTCGCCTGGCGGGCGCTCCGTCTTGGCCGCAGAGGGCTCCAGCGGTGCCGCGAAGGATCACCGAGGCACTGCAGCGTGGACTGTCGCCCGCGCCCGAGGATCGCTGGCCATCGATGGACGCACTGCTGGGCGCCTTGTCGCGCTCTCCCCGGCGCCGTCGCACCGGGTTGATCCTGGCGTGCTCGAGCGCGGGTGTGCTGGCGCTCGGAGGGCTCGCACTCAGGGGCACGTCTCCCGCGCAGCAGCAAGAGCGCTGCACCGGAGCTCACGACCAGCTCGTGGGGGTCTGGGACGACGACCGACGGGCCGCGGTTCAGGCCGCCATCGTGGGGATCGGCCGGCCCCACGCCCAAGGTGTGTGGCAGCGGGTTGGCGACGAGCTGAACGCGTATGCCCGCGAATGGGAGACGATGCACACCGAGACCTGCGAGGCCACCTCCGTACGCGGGGAACAGTCCCCGCGGGTCATGGACCTCCGCATGGGGTGCCTGCAGCGTGCCGCCGCCGATCTCGGGGCCATCGCGGCCACCCTCGCGGACGCGGATGCGGCGGTGGTGGACAAGGCTCACGAGCTGACGGCCGCCCTGCGCCCCTTGTCGTGGTGTGAAGACATCGAGGCCCTGGAGGCCACCGTGGAACCGCCGTCGCCCGAGGAAGCGAGCACGGTATCGACGGCTCGGCAGCACCTCGCCCGCGCCAAGAGCCTGCGCACCGCGGGTCGTCACGAGGCTGCGACAGCGGCGGTGACGGACGCGGCGGACAGCCTCCAGGGCGTGGGCTACGAGCCGGTGAACACCGAGCTGATGCTCGAGCGAGGCCGGGTTCACGAGAGCCTGTTGGAGTACGACGAAGCCAAGGACGCACTACTGCAGGCGCTCGCGCTGGCCTCACAGTGGGGTCAGCGAGAGCTGGCCGCCCAAGCCGCGGCACGGCTGCTCCACGTCGTGGGGTGCCGACAGCAACACGCGGAGGCGAGCGCTCTGCTCGAGCCACTGGCATTGGGCTTGGCCCACTCCGACCCAACCGCGGAGATCCGGGCGCGAAGCGCCATCGTCTGCACCCAGTACGTGCAAGGCGAGTACGATGCGGCCGAGGCAGGCTCCCGGCGGTTGCTGGCCCTGTGCGAGGCCACGCCAGACATCGACCCCACCCTCGTAGCCATCCAACGCAACCAGCTCCATGTCATCCTCAAGGCCCAGGGGCGGTACGAGGAGGCAGAGGCCGAGGCGCGGGCAGTGCTCGCGCTGCAGCAAGAAGCACTCGGACCCGACCATCCCGACGTCGCCGTCGCCCGCGGCAACCTCGGGGACATCTTGGGCGCCCAAGGCAAGATGGCGCAGTCCGAGGCGGAGCTGTCGAGGGCACGCACGAGTGCCGAGCGCGCCCTCGGATCCGAGCACCCGATGGTCGCGGTCCTACACAGCCAGCTCGGCGCCCTGTTCTACTTCCAGGGCAAGTACGAGGCCGCCGAGGCCGAGCTTCGAGCCACGCTCGAGTCGGATCTCCGGACCTTCGGACCTGACCACCCGACCGTGGCGATGGACCGGGACCATCTGGGCGGCTCTCTTTATGCTCAGGGGCGAATCGAGGAAGCGGAGACGGAGCACCGGGCCGCTGTCGCCTCGCTGATCGCGGCTCACGGCCCCGACCATCCCGACGTCGCGTACTCACGGAGCAACTTCGCCCTCGTGCTCGAGCACCAAGGCAAGCTCGACGAGGCCGTGGCCCAGGCGACCGCAGCGGTGACGCTGTTGGACGAGACGCTCGGCCGCGAGCATCCCGACACTGCCACCGCCCGCAAGAGCCTCGCCAGGATGCTGCGGACGCAAGGCAACCACGAGGAGGCGGACGCAGTCATCGGTGACACCTCGCCGCCATGAGCCAGGGTGGCACTACGATCGGACGCCGGATGGTCTGCCGTGCGTCACCCAGCAGCGCTCCGAGTATTCACGACCGCGATGCGGATGGTGTGATGTTTCGCGGCTGAACGACGGGGATGGTGAGTCTCCCATGGCGTGCCGTTTTCACAGATGGTGCTAAACACCCGCCGTTCCGAACCCGAGACCATGCGCACCCTCATCACGCCCCTTCCCCATGTTCTCGTCGTCTTCGCGCTCGGCTGCGGTGCAGACGACGCCGGGAGTACCGGTTCTCAGGACGCCACGACCGGCGAGACGAGCGAAGAGTCCACGGGTGCTGATTCGAGCAGCGGGGGTGACCCCACGGCCGAGCAGTGCGAGTCGATGACCATCCCGGTGGCCCTCACCGCCGATGGCCCGACCGAGTACGAGGTCGAAGGCACCCTGTGCTGGCGGGGAGCACTCACCGGTCGCACTCTGCAGGTGCTCAGCCACGGCGCAGGCTACGGGCCCATCTACTGGGACTTCGATCTCGAGCCCGAGGTCTACTCCTATGTCCAGGCGGCCCAGGCCCAGGGCTACGCCGTGTTCAACTTCGCCCGGCTCGGCGTCGGCACCAGTGACTACCCCCCCGCCAATCAGCTGACCATCGAGGCCGACGCCTTCGTCCTGCACCAGGTCATCGGCCAGCTGCGGGCGGAGACCGGGGCCCGCGGCGAGCCGGTGGGCTCCATCGTCACCGTCGGCCACTCGATGGGATCGGTCATCACGATCGCCCACGGTATCGAGTATCCGCAGGACGCCGATGCCATCGTGCTCACCGGGTTCATCCACCACGTCAACGGCGACTACGTCAACGCGACCGCGGCCGATCAGGTCCCGGCCACCGACGACTCCCGTTTCGACGATCGCGACGTGGGCGAGGGCTACCTGTCGTCGAGTCGAGAGGCCCGTCGCGCGTTCTACTTCGAGTCCGAAGCGGACCCTGCGGTGATCGAACGCGACTGGGAGACCCGTGAGACGGTCTCACTCACCGAGGTCTTCGGCATCGGCGCCTACTACAACGACGGAGCCCAGAACCTGCGTGTGCCCGTGATCGAGGTCGTCGGCGACCACGACTTCATCGGCTGCGGCACCTCGCTCAGCGGCGAGACCCTCGACTGCACGGACACCGAGGCGGTCATCGCCAACGAGGCGGAGCGCTTCGATCCAAGTACCTGCCTCGAGACGATCGTCATTCCCAGCGCCGGACACGTGCTCAACCTGCAGCGCCAGGCCCCCGACGTGTACGACGTGATGCTGGACTGGGTCGACCGCCGCGTGGGCCCGAGCCCCGACCAACCCGCGCTCGACCCCTGCTCGGGTTGAGGCGCGGCTCCAGGGCTCGCGGCATCGCGGCGCAGCCTCGTCGCGGGGCCGTACAGGTCGGGGATCACGACGAACGAGGCGCGGGCCTGCAGCGCGTGCGTCTCGTTCCAGCCGCCGCGGGGTCGTACAGGTCGGGGATCACGACGAACGAGGCGCGGGCCTCCAGGGCGTGCGTCTCGTTCCAGCCGCCGCGGGGCCGTACAGGTCGGGGATCACGACGAACGAGGCGCGGGCCCGCGGGGCGTTCGTCTCGTTCCAGCCGCCGCGGGGTCGTACAGGTCGGGGATCACGACGAACGAGGC
>JAHZJA010001373.1 GCA_022601155.1 Deltaproteobacteria bacterium
CACCGGACGATGACAACGCCGCCGACCGCACGGTGCTGCGCGTTCCGTTGCCGCGTGCGGTCCAGCCGGGGGAGACCATCGAGGTTCGGCTCAGCTTCACCTCCAAGGTCCCCCGCACGTTCGCTCGCACGGGGATGCGCGGTGACTATCTGCTCGCCGCGCAATGGTTCCCCAAGGTCGGGGTGCTCGAGCGCGATGGTACGTGGGCGTGTCACCAGTTCATCAAGACCGAGTTCTACTCGGACTTCGGCGTGTACGACGTCGCGATCACGACGCCGCGGCGGTGGGTCGTGGGAGCGACCGGACGCGAGGTGGAGACGACCGAGGCCGGTGACCTGGTCACCCATCGCTTCGTGCAGGCCGACGTGCACGACTTCGCGTGGACGGCCAGCCCGCACTTCGTCGAGCACACCCGTCGGTTCGAGGTCGACGATCTGCCGCCGGTCGAGATGCGGCTGCTGCTGATGCCCGACCACGCCGCCCATCGCGATCGCTACCTCGACGCGACGGCGGCTGCGCTCGAGCACTACGGACGCTGGTGGGGACCCTACGCTTACGACCACATCACGGTCGTCGATCCCGCCTACGGATCGCGCACGGGCGGAATGGAGTACCCCACGCTGTTTACCGGGGGGACGCGCTGGCTGTCGCCCGTGCTGCAGCGCTCGCCCGAGGGGGTCACCGTGCACGAGGCCGGCCATCAGTTTTGGTACGGGATGGTCGCCAACGACGAGTTTTCCCACGCATGGCTCGATGAAGGGTTCAACACCTACTCCACCACGCGCACGATGCAGGCTGCGTTTCCCGAGCGGGCATTGGTGGAGCGCTACCTCGAGGGCTTGTTCCCCGTGACGCTGACGTCGGTGGTTCCGCCCGAGCGTACCGATGGCGCCGATGGCGAGGGCGGGATGACCTCCGACCTCAAGCGTGACGCCCAGGCCGAGCTGTCGTGGCAGACGGGACCCGGCGGCTACCGGGTCAACGCGTACACCAAGGGCGCGCTCACGCTGCGGACCCTCGAGGGGTACCTGGGCTGGGGCACGTTCCAGCGGGTGATGGCCACCTACTTTCGGCGCTACGCGTTCTCGCATCCGCAGCCCGAGGACTTCTTTCGCGTGGCCGAGCAGGTCAGCGGGCAGCGCTTGGGCTGGTTTTTCTCGCAGGTGTGGGCCGACTCGGTGGTGTTCGACTACGCCGTGGGCAACGTCCACAGCGCTCGCTTGGGCCCGACCCGCGGCTACACCGAGGAGGCCGAGGCCGAAGACGATGACCCGTTGTGGCGATCGGCGGTGACGGTGCGTCGCTGGGGCGAGGGGCGGTTCCCCGTCGCGGTGGAGGTGGAGTTTGCCGACGGTGCGCGCAAGGTGGAGCACTGGGACGGCAAGAAGCGGTGGGCCACGTTCCGCTACGACCACCCCGGGCGTGTCGAGCGAGTCCGGGTCGATCCGGCGCACGTGTTGGTGCTCGATACCCAGTTCACCAACAACGCTTGGCTACGCGAGGCGCCGGCCGGGCTGGCCGCGACCGAGTGGGCCAGCAAGTGGATGATCTGGGTACAGCACACCATGGAGGCGTTCGCGTTCTTCGCGTAGCGACCCACGACGATGGCCGATCTCGATCCAAACTCGCCTCGATCTGCGCCCCCCCCGGGCATTGCCGCCGCGTCGGTTCGCGAGGGCTGGGCTCGCGTGTCCGAGCACTGGAGCTCGGTGGGTGCTGCGTATCTGCTGAGCCTGGTGCTGTCGTTGCCGTTGGCGGCGGCGCTGCATGCCAGCCTCGCCGCCTCGCTGGCCCATCGCGAAGCCGCGGAGCGCCTGCTGCAAGGCTGGGACGGCCTGTGGCACAAGACCTTCGCCGGGCAGGCCCAGGGCATCGAAGCCACCTTCGACGCCGGGGTCGTGGGGATCGGCGCGGTCCTGAGATCGCTGGATGCGTTGGTGACCGGGGGGCTGTTCGACGTGCCCGCCCCGATCGTCACGGTGGGCGTGCTCTACCTGCTGGGGTGGTTGTTGCTCTCGGGTGCACTGCTGGCCCGGTTCCGGGGCGAGCCGGGAGGGCTGCTGTCGCTGGGGCGCAAGCACATGGTGTCCCTCATCAAGGTGGCGGTCGTCGGCTGGCTGGCATGGAGCGTGGTCCTGGGCTCGGTGTTGCCGCTGTTGTCGGACATCGTCGAGGCGCAGTGCCGCGACGTGATCGACGAACGCGTCCATGTGGCCTGGATTGTGGGGAAGTACGCCGTGGTGTGGGCGTTGATGTTCGCCATCCGGGTGGTCGTCGACTACGCCAAGGTGGCGATCATCGACGAACCCACACGCTCCACCCTCGGTGCACTGCGCGTCGCACTGGGGGTCTGTCGTTGGTATCCCTGGGCCGTGTTCGGTGTGCTGTGGCGGGTGGGTCTGGTGAGCCTGGCCCTGCTGGTCGCCTACGCCGTGGTCGCACCGGGGGCAGGGCAGGGCAATGGATTCCGCATCCTCGTGGCGTTTGGGATCAGCCAGTCTTCGGTGGTGGCGCGGGTGGTCATGCGGGCGTGGACCCTGGGCAGCGAGCAGGCGCTGGTCCGGGCGGTCTCCGCCCGGGCTTGAGCCCTCGGGGGCTGGCAAGCACGGCGGCGGACGCTACCCTTGGCGTCCGATGCTCGCTGGACTCAGCGCGGCACTGGTCGGCCTCGCCATGGTCGGCGCAGGGCCTCAGGCCCGTCCCGAGCTCGATCTCGACTGGCGTGCGCCCTCGGACTGCCCCGCGGCCGATGTCGTGCGGGAGGCCGCGGCCGTCCACGCACGTCGGGAGGGGCGAGCGGTACGGGCGGTGGGGCGCGTCATCGTCGAGCCGGACGGCCCGGGCTTCATCCTCGATCTATCGCTCCACACCGACGATGGCACCGATGTTCGTCAGGTGCGGGCGGCCAACTGTGAGGCGCTGGGCGAAGCCGCGGCGCTGTTGCTGGCCGTCGCGGCCGATCCCGGGCTGATGGAGGATGCTGCGCCCGCGGATCCACGGCCAGCGGTACCCGACGAGCCCGTCCCCGACGATGTGCCCGAGCCCGTGGCCGAGCCGACGCCACCCGTCCCGGAGATCCGCGCTCAGCCGAGCGAGGCGCAACCGGTGGCGCCTGCCTCGGCTCGACCGACCGCGCCCTCGGCATGGCAAGCGGTGCTTCGTGTCGAAGGCCTTGCCCAAACGCCGCGAATCTTGCCCCGTGGCGTGAGCGGAGGTGTGGGCGGTGCAGTCGGAGCGCGGTGGACCTGGCTGCGGCTCGAGCTTCGTGGCCACTACTGGGTGGCACAGCAGCGGGTCTACGCCGAGCGCCCTGCGGTGGGCGGGCGCTTCGATCTGTGGACGTTGGCGGCGGCCGGCTGCGGTGAGCCGAGGTGGGGCCGGCTGAGCGTGCCAATCTGTGGGGGAGTCGAGGCCGGGGCAATGCGAGGGCGGAGCTTCGGCGTCACGGATGCGGGGCGGGGCGCGGCCGCATTCGTGGGGGTACCGGTCGATGTCGCGGCCGTCTGGGCTCCACGGCCGCGGCTGGGCCTGTGGCTGGGCGCGCGTGGCGTGGTGGCGGTGCGGCGCCCTCGGTACCACGTGCAGGGGCTGCCGACGCTGTTTCGCGCGAGCCCCGCTGGCGTTCGGCTGGTTGCTGGCTTCGAAGCACGATTTCCGTGACAGGATCACGGCACGGTGGAGACTGCATCCACGAAGGTGGAAGCCGCCCAGGCCAGCGCGATCCGGCACGTCGTCCCGACACCGGATGTCTCGGACGTCTATCGCGATCACTTCCGGTTCGTGTGGGCGAGCCTGCTGCGTATGGGGGTGCCCGAGGCTGCGGTCGAGGACGCGCTCCAAGACGTGTTCATCGTCGTGCACCGCCGTCTGGACGGCTGGGAAGGGCGCAGCAGCCTGCGGGCGTGGCTGTTTGGGATCGTTCGCAGGGTGGCGCACCGCTATCGCCGCGGTCGCAGTCGTACCGACCGCAAGCTGCAAGCGTTGGCCCAGCAAGGACCCCCCGCCCTCGACCTGGAGGCCGAGCTGGGAGAGCGCCAGCTGTGGGCCGTCTTGCTGCAGGCGCTCGACGAGCTCGACGAGGACAAGCGCGCCGCGATCACTCTGCACGTGCTGGAAGAGCTGAGCGGCCCCGAGGTGGCGGCGATGCTCCAGATCAACGTGGACACCGCGTACTCGCGGATCAAGGCCGCTCGACGCACGTTGCGCCGCACGCTCCATCGTTGGGGGGTGCGCGAGCCCGCCGAGCAGCTGGTCCGGATGTCGCGCGGTCACACGCGACCGCCCGCGACGGCGAGGCGACGCGTGTGGGCGCTGCTGGCGGTTCGCCTGAGCCGCGGGGGCACGTCGGCCGTCACGGCCGCGAGCGTCGGAACATGGAAGGGGATCGCCGCCGGTCTCGCGATCGCGGGAGCCCTGGTGGTGGGAGCGGTGCGCTCCGGCCCTTCCACGGCCCCGCCTTCCCCGTCGCCGTCGCAGGTTCCCGTGGCCTCGGTCTCACCGCCGGACCCCGTACGCGAGACTCATGGGGCGCAAAGGGAGGGTGCTCCGACGCCGGAGCCGACCGTGGCCCCGGCTGCGGACGAGGCTGCACTGACCGAGCGGCGTAGGCCTGCGCGGCGAGGCACGGCCGTGGCCGCCACGCGGTCGTCTCGCCCCAGCGAGGCGGCCTCCGACGCGCTGTCGGCCGAAGTCGAGATGGTGGCGCGGGCGAGGGCGGCGATCGATCAGGGCCAGACGCCACGCGCGTTGGAGATCCTGCATCGCCATGCCGAGCGTTTTCCGAAGGGCCAGCTGAAGATCGAACGCGCTGCGTATCGAGCGATCGCGCTGTGCGAGGGCGGCGACACGATTCGGGGACGAGGCGAGGCCCGGGTCTTCGTGGCGTCGCACCCTTCGTCGTCGCTGCGTGCTCGAGTGACCGACGCATGCGGACTGCGTCCACGAAAACCATGACAGATGCCCGCGGTTGCGGAGACGACACAGGCATGGACTCGCAGTACTTTGGTCGTCGCAGCGGGATGCTCGGCGCCACCCTCCTTTGCTTCGCGTGTGGAGTTCCCTCGGTACAGATAGGGGCATCGGCCTCCGAATCGTCGGGCACCACGACGGCACCCAATCCTGGCTCGAGCTCGGGTCGGACCTCACCCCCAGCGGACTCATCGGGCACCGGTCCGTCCGCGCCGGCAACGTCCAGTAGCGGTGGCCCCCCGGGCACCGGGACCACACGAGGGGTGCTGACCGGTACGGCGAGCGCTTCATCCGGGGTCGATCCGACCACGGGCGGACCCGAGCCGAGCAGCACCACCGAGCCAATGGAGACGGGGTCCACGGGAGAGCCGGGCACCACCGGGCTCCCTCCCCAGGGCTGCGTCGTTCACAATGATTGCGGCACAGCCTACTGCCTGAGCTTTCAGGACGCGCCGCCCGATCCCCTGGCGTCGTGCGAGCTGGCGCCACCGGGGGGGCAGACTCGGTTCACGGGGACCGTGCTGGATCTGCTCGATGGCACTCCGCTGGTGGGGGCGACCGTCCGCGTCACCGCGGCGCTGCAGGCCATCGTGAATCCGGCGAACGCGGTCCCGCTGATCACCCCCGTGACCGACGGCATCGGTCAGTTCGACGGCACGCCGCTCGCCCCCTTGAACGAGGCACTCGGGATCTTGGGGGTCGTCGAGCAACCGGGCTACCCGCTCAGCATCAACATCCTGACGCGTGAGCCCTATGAGACCGGCAATGAGGTCCACGATGCGTGGGGAGTGTCGAGCGCACGCCTGAGCGGCTGGTCCGTCAGTCTCGCGGCGGATCCCGGGGTGCCCATCCAGAGCCTTCCCCTGGTCACCGAGGGCGGGTCGGTGGTGGTCATTCGCGATGCCGCGACGGGCGATCGGGTCGACGCGGCCACGCTGGTGCCGCAGTTCGGCGGCGGATCCTCCACGATTCGCTACCTCGAGCCCGACGAGCTGACGTTCAACGACCTCGAGACCACCTCGACGGGGATCGCGGTCATCCTCGACGCGGGGTTGCCGGAGGACTTCGAGGTCATCGTCGGCGGCGTGCCCACGGGAGTGTTCGTGACCACCGCCGACACGGAAGGAGCGGTGGTCATCACATCGGCGAACATCAGCAATCCGTAAGGGATCGGACGCGATGGGTCCTGTGGGCACCGCTCGGTAGCGACGAGTGCGTGCTCGTGGGTCGTGAGCTGGGTCCGCGTGAGGGCACTTGCGGTGCCAAGGCTCGACAGCGGTGCCCCGGGTGATTTACGACCGGTCTTCATGACTGGTGAGGTCCACTGCATCGCGCACCCGCTCATTCAGCACAAGCTCTCGCTGATGCGGCGCAAGGAGACGAGCACCAGCAACTTCCGTGCGCTGCTGCAGGAGATCGCCATGCTCTTGGGCTACGAGGTCACCCGGGACCTCCCCCTGGAGAACCGCACGATAGAGACGCCGCTGACCACCATGGAAGCTCCGTTCTTGGCGGGGAAGAAGGTGGTGCTGATCTCGGTGCTGCGGGCGGGCTCCGGGCTGCTCGACGGCATGACCAAGATCCTGCCGTCGGCGAGGGTCGGCCACGTGGGGATGTATCGCGACCACGAGACGCTGCAGCCGGTCGAGTACTACTTCCGGGCTCCCTCCGACATGGCCGATCGCCAGGTGATCGTGGTCGACCCCATGCTGGCGACGGGCAACTCCGCGGCGGCTGCGGTGACGCGCGTCAAGCAGGCCGGGGCCGGACACGTGAAGTTCGCCTGCCTGCTCGCGGCGCCCGAGGGGCTGGAGGCGTTCCACGCCGCGCATCCCGACGTCTCGGTGTTCACGGCGGCTATCGACGAGCGACTGAACGAAAAGGGCTACATCTTGCCGGGCCTGGGCGACGCGGGCGATCGCTTGTTCGGCACGAAGTAGGCCATGGACTTCGACCAGCTGCGGATCCTGCTGGCGGTGCTCGAGCAGGGGAGTTTCACGCGGGCGGCCGAGGCCTTGGGCCTGTCGCAGTCCACGGTGAGCTTTCAGATCAAGGCGCTCGAGTCGACCGTGGGCGACCGCTTGCTCGACAGGGGCCGGGAGGGCGTGCGCGCGACCGCGGCCGGGCAGCTGCTGCGTGGGTATGCACAGCAGCTGCTGTCGCTGCGAGGTGAGGCGCTGCAGCAGCTGCGCGCCGAGAGCCAGGGGCAGCGCGGTCGGCTGAGGGTCGCGGCCTCGACGATTCCTGGGGAGTATCTGCTGCCGCCGCACTTGGCTCGACTGCGCGACAGCCATCCGGGCGTGGACGTGCATGTCGAGGTCTCGGCCTCTTCGCGTGCCATCTCGGCCGTGCTGGCGCGGGAGTGCGACATGGCGCTGGTCGGTCGTCGACCTCAGCACCGGGGATTGCAGGCCGATCCGTTCGCGGAGGACGAGGTGGTCCTGGTGGGCCCCACGCCCAATCCGTGGGCGAGCGCCGTGGAGCAGATGGGTCGTGAAGCGTTGCCGGGGGTACCGCTGGTGCTGCGCGGGGAGGGCTCGGGCACGCGGGCCGCGGTGGCGCAGCTGCTGACCCACGCGGCATCCGAGCCCGAGGCCGCGGCGGCGCGGGTCATCGTGGAGAGCACCGAGGCGGTCAAGCGCTGCGTTCGAGCCGGTCTGGGGCTGGGCTTCATCTCGCGGCACGCAGTGGCCGACGATCTGGAGGCGGGGCGGCTGGAGGTCGTTCCCCTGGTCGGTACGCCCGTTGCTCGACGATTCTGGGTGGTGATGCGGCGTGACCGGACGCCCTCGTCCGCGGCTGCGGCCTTGGTCGCGACGCTCGTCCCGGGTTCGGCGTGAGCCCGACCGTCCCGGTGCGGCGATCCTGAGCAGCAGCTGGTGCCGACGGTAGTGAGATGCCCTTCCCTCGCAGGGAAGTGCGAGCGCTGTCGTCGCGGTGCACCATGGATCTCGATGGAGTTTCACACCGAGCGGGAAATCGATGCATCGGCAGCCGAGGTCTGGTGCGTCCTCGGCGAGGGGTTCGGCGACGTGTCATGGAGCACCGGAATCGACTCCTCGTCGCTCGAGGGCGAGCTCGGGGTTGGTTGCCTGCGGACCTGCAACTTCCCGCCCAGTCGGCTGTCCAAGTCCGGGTCTGTTCGCGAGACGCTGGTCCAGTTCGACCGCGAGGCGATGACGCTGGCCTACGAGGTTCAGCCGACGCCCGGGGTGATGAAGTCGGCCATCAATCGCTGGTCCATCACGCCGTTGGGCGCCGAGCGCTGCCGGGTTCGCTCCCATGCCACCCTGGAGTTTCGCGGGCTGGCCGTGGTGTTCGGTCCGTTGATGCGCCCGATGATCCGGCGCATGGGGGCTCGGTTCGTCGACGACCTCGCCGAGCGCGTGGCCGCGACGCGACGAGTGTCGGCTGCGTAGGCTCGGCGTCTTGGGGCTTGGTGCGCGCGCCAGGACCAGCGGAGCGATCAATCCGAGGGGGCCGCGTCGGTCTCGTGCGACTGCGGACTCTCGCTGCCCTGCCATGAGGAGTCGGCCGCGGCCTCGGAGCGGTCGAGTGCATCGGCGGTCAGGGCCAAGAACGTCGTCAGGTCCATCAGCGCCCAGACCGCGGTGCCCAGGACGATGGGTACCAGCAGCAACAACCCCATCCCCAGGCCGGCCAGCATCTTCAGCCCGAACGTCGCGACGGCGGCGAACAGGCCGCAGATGACCATGAATCGAATGGCCCGCTTGGCCGGGGGATGGCCGATCACCCCGGCGATCGCCAACAGCCCGAACAACACGCACGCCAGACCCGTCAGGCCCATGCCGCGCATGGAGGTATCGAGCGCCTGGGTCAGCTCGCGATGCTCGAGCATCTGTGACGCGATGTTGGTCGCGTGTCCCGAAGCGATCGCGCCATGGAGGATCGTGTTGAGGCCCGCCGCCAGCGCGAAGGAGCCGAGCAGTAGCAGGGTGCCGAAGGCAACCAGCCCCGCGCCCAGTCGGGATCGCGATTGCACGATCGCGGCGGCGAGCCCGACGACCATCGAGCCGCCCAGCAGAGCCTCCACGTACCCCAGCCAGGGAACGAGTTGCAGGGTCCACGGCAGCCCCGGTGACATCGGACGCCCGCCGAACATCGCCCCCGAGGCCGCCTTTTGGGCCGCGAACGCGCCCGCGACCATCATGCTCGCGGTGACGACGGCCAAGCCCGCACGCCACCACACCATCGTCCGTCCCCAGCGCAGACCGGAGGCCGCGACGGCATCGAGCGCTCGCGCGTCGTCATCGTCGGTCGAGCGCACGGCCAGCCACGCCGCAGTGGCGAGGCCGACGGTCATCAGGAGGTCGGTCCACACGTAGAGGCTCACGTGGGCGACCGTCTCGGACCATAGCTGTGCGCTGTTGCCGGCGCTCATGAACGCGGGGTGCAGCAGTACCGCCGCCGCCAGCAGTGCAATCCCGGCCGCGGTGGTGACGGCCCGTCGCCGCTGCCCCGAGGTCTGCGCGATGGCCAGCCCACCCACGGACGCGGCAAAGACCACCCGGCTGATCGAAATCGTCTCGTACCACGCATCAAAGCCCGAGGCTTCGCGGTACGGGGTCAGGCTCTCCAACGAGAACGTGCCCAGGCCCCAAGCGGTGACGCCTCCCGACGCCGCCGCGAGCACCGCGACGAGCGCCAGCTTCGACGGCAAGCGTCGGGCCATTGCGACCAACAAGGCCACCACCACGCACTCCCCCACGATCGCGTGGCCGAGGTTCGACGCGCTCAGCTGCGACATCCAGCGGATGGTCTGTTCGTGCTCGACGAACGAGGTCGGGGTGGTGTCGCGCAGGGGCTCGGACACCACGCCGACCGCCGCGCTGAGCCCGACGGAGACCACCGCGTACCCGATGAGAACCACCGCGAGCAGGCGGAGGGTGGGGGAGGGAGCAGGCACGACCCGACAGTAGCAGGCCACCCCGTGGCCGACGCCCTCACCACCAGGGGCGTACGCCGAGGCCGCGGCTCGCGGTCGTCGAGTCGCACCACCGTCTTTTTCGTCGTGGCCGTACTCCGCGGTCGGGTTCACCCTTGCCTGAGCACCGAGCAGTCCACGGCGATTGAAGATTGGAGCGGCTGCGACTGCGGATCCGAGTGACCACCGTCTTGGTCCTCCGTGGCAGCTCGAGCCTTGTGCGCCGAGGGGCGCGCGCCGCAGACGTTGGTCAGCTTTACGAGTCCGACAGAAGCTGAGAGCATCGAAAAAATGTCCTCTGAAGAATCGGATCCTGCTCCTGCGGACGGAGGGAGACGGCGTGAGGGCGGGGACACGGCGACGTCCGGATCACCAGGAGGGCACCGGGACTCCTCGGAGGAACCGAGCGCCGAGCCGCGCACCGAGACGACGGAGGGAAGCGGCTTGCTGTCCCCTCAGCCGGTCATGAAGCGCGTGGGTCGGTTCCTGTTGCTCCAGCAGATCGACCACGGTGGTCTGGGCATGGTCTACGCCGCCTACGACGAGCAGCTCGATCGAAAAGTCGCGGTCAAGGTCACCCGAGAAGACCACATCCTCGATGACGAGCAACGCCTGCGATTCCACCGCGAGGCGCAGGCGTTGGCCCAGCTGTCGGACCCGAATGTGGTCACCGTGCACGAAGTCGGCGAGAGCGACGGGCGGGTGTTCGTGGCCATGGAGTACGTCCACGGCATCAGCTTCTCCGCTTGGCTGACGACCGAGCCGGGCTGGCGGGCGGTGCTGGAAGCGTTCGTGCTGGCGGGGCTGGGGTTGAAGGCGGCCCACGACGCGGAGTTGGTGCATGGTCGCTTCGAGCCGGCCAACATCATCCGAGGTGACGACGGTACGGTGAAGGTGCTCGGCTTTGGGCTCGGTCGG
>JAHZJA010001374.1 GCA_022601155.1 Deltaproteobacteria bacterium
AGCTGCAGCGGCTGGTGAAACGCCACCAACGCATTGGACCGGAACATCTGCTTGTCGTCGTAGTGCAGCCCCGCGGGAATGATGACCGGCATCGGGCCCTCCCCGGCCAGCTGCCGCGCGCGGTAGTACAGCCGCGCCGCCCCCGACTTGAGCTCCTGCAGGTTGGGCTCGTCGTGGGAGACGCCCTCGGGGAACAACGCCGACAGCGACCCCTGTGCGACCCGATCGGCCAGCGCCTCGAGGCTCTTGCGGTTGGCTGCGCGCCGAGCATCGACCGAGGTCTTGCCCAGGTCGACCGCGCGGTAGATCGGCACCGTGCCCACTTCGCGCAGCAGGGAGCCCAACAGTGGATAGCTGAACAGCCCGTGCCGAGCTCCGAACACGATGGGTCGCGGGCACTGGGTGAGGATGAGCCCCGGATCGACCAGACCGTTGGGATGCCAAGACACCAACAGACCCCCGCCCTCGGCGGGAACGTTGCCCGTGCCCGCCACTTCCACCCGACGGAAGAACAGGTTGACCGCCGCCCGTAGCAGCAGCTGAATCCATGGGTAGGCCGAGGAGCGCCGCACGAGCGAGAAGCCGGAGCGATCAGGCTATCACGTGTCCTCCAGGTGCCGAGCGATGCTGGCATCCAGCCGGCTGCCCATCACCCGGATCACCGTATCCAGCTCGTCCAACCCAATCGACAGGCGCTCCGCCAGCAACACACGGGTGCGCATCGACAGCTGCTCGCGAATCCGGACGAGCCAACGTGCGGCCGTGGAACGGTGCACGCGGTGGAGCGCCCCGATCTCGTCGATCGTCAGCTGCTCGATCAAGTACAGGCGCAGCAGGTTGCGGTCGGTCACCTCCAGCCCGCGCAGCGCCTCGGCGAAGGACGCTCGAAACTCGGTCCCGTAGCGCTCGCGCATCCAGGCCAGCTCGGGGTCGGCGTGCGGATCGACCAACGCCTGGAGCTCGTCGTCGGTGCCGGTTCGGTCGCGCCGGGCTCGTCGTAGCCAGGCCGCAGCTTCCCGCATCACCACGACCTTCAACCAGCTGCGGAGGTCACCCCGACCGCGGTAGCTCGCGATCGCGGCGGGGCTCGCCCCCGAGCCGACCAACAGCCGCTCCCGCACCCGCTGGATGACCTCGTCGACGGTCGTGCGGTCAGCCCCACTGGAAGCCACCGCCGGGCGTAGCGAGATCAGCTGCGCATCGACTTCCGACACGGCTGCAGCGTCGCCTCGCGCGGCCGCCGTCGCCAGCCAGAGGTCTTCGACATGGAGACCGTCGAGCCCCGTCGATGGCTCCAGTTCGCCACCCAGCGAGCGGCCGAGCGCGGAGACGAACTCCATTGTGTTGCCCTCGACGTCGGGCCAGCGCTCGCGCGCCCGCACGATGGTCGCCTGTAGCTCGGCCACGAACGCCGGCGACACGCCCGTTTGCTGCGCCGTGCGGGCAAACTGGTCGATGAGTAACTGCGTTTCGATCCGTTCGTCGCTCCTGGCCGTACCCCCGCCGACGCCCGACGTCGCCGAGGTATTCCCCCGCTCCATGATGGAGTGCGCGCTGTGGTCTTGCTCCAGCTGTTGACCAGACCGAGACGAGCGCTGGGACGTTTTTTTGAAAGACACTGTCGATTCTCGTGCGACTGGACGCCGCGTCCAACTCTAGGCCAGTAACCGATGAACATCTTGACCGACACGACCGCGTCTTTCGAGGTTTGGCAGGCAGAGCAGCTCCGGCGCCCCCGCGCATGGATCCCCATGCGCGAAGACCCGGAGATCTTCGCCCTCGCGCGGCGTCTCATCCGCGACGTGGACAACCGGAGCACGATGACCTCGCTCGTCGAGGACACCCTGGCCCGCAACGTGCCGGGCGACGCGGTGGCCGAGCGGTTCGCCGAGCTGGTCACCTTTGGTCAGCTCGTGCTGCGCGAGCGCCCGCAGGACGCCTATCCCCTGCCCGACCCCTACGCGTTCAACACGGTCGACCTCACCGAGCTGTCGGCATCGGAGCCGCTGGTCACGCCCTCGCCCATGAGCGCGCCCACGCCCATGAGCGCGCCCGCTCCCATGGCTGCCCCCGCCCCTCCGGGCGCGCTGCCGTCGATGTCGATGCCCGCGCTGCCCGGCCCGCCCACACCAGCCGAGATCGGGATCACGTCCGATTCCATCACCCATCGCGCCATGCGGGTCGAGCTCCAGGAGATCATCGATTTCTATAGCAAGGACACGATCCGCGAGGACGTTCGCCAGCGGGTGTGGTCCGACATTCGGGAGGATCCCAACAAGGTGGTGGTCATCCGCAGCTTGATGGGCGAAGCGGAGGTCCTGCCCTCGCTCGACGACCTCACCGTGGACGACATCGTGAAGAAGACCCACAGCGACGTCGGTGACGTGCTCCAGGATCTGTTCCGCAAGGCCATGCGCCGCGGCCCGGGGCGCTGAGCGTCGACGTGGAGTTTGGGGCACGGCGTCGCGGCTCCGCCAGCGAGGCCGTCTGAGCCACCGCACGGGCCACTACGGCTGCAGCGGCGGCTGTCCGCGATGGCCTACGCTGCGTCCGGGGCCTGAAGCGTCCGCCCCCCGGTGGTGCGGCATGAACGACGCCGCACCACCCGTCGCAGGCAGCTCGCAGTCGAGGCCACCTGTCGGGGCCGGAGACATACCGTGGGGTCCAAGCGCAGGATCAGCCCGGCGGTGTGTACTCGTCGCACGCCTGGTCGATGGTCGAGACCGCCATCTCGAAGAAGTCGACGTACTCCTGGGCCGTGGAGCACACGTTGCCGTGCAGCCCG
>JAHZJA010001375.1 GCA_022601155.1 Deltaproteobacteria bacterium
CGACGTGGAAGACGTGCTCGCTACCGAGCAGAAGGCGGCCCAGCGGCCGTGCCCGCGGGGCCACGGCCGGATGGTCGAGCAGATGCTGCCCGGACACATCCGGACTCCGATCGACCGCTGCGCACGATGCCGTGGCATCTGGCTCGATGGCCACGAGCGCCGCAAGCTCGCCAAGGCCAGCACCTCCGAGGGACAGGGATCTCGGACCGAGCGATGGCTCAAGCGCGGTGCGATCTGGGCCGCCCAGGTGCTCACCCAGCTGCCCGTAGAGGTCGACAACCCCGCCCGCGGCACCCCCTGGGTGGTCTTCGGGCTGCTGGGCACATTGCTGACCGTGTTGTTGCTGCAGGTCTATGGACCGATCGACACCTACACATGGGCGATGGTTCCCGGGCGCGTGAAGGCCGAGGGGGATTGGTGGACCCTCGGCAGCTCGATCTTCATGCACGGCACCTGGGTGCACTTCCTGGGCAACGCCTACTTCCTCTATATCTTCGGCGACAACGTCGAGCACCTGTTCGGCCACGTTCGGTTCGCGCTGTTCTTCGTGCTCGCGGGATTGGTGGGCGCCACGGCCCAGCTGTTGCTCGCCACCAAGACGGGCCTGCCCGTCGTCGGTGCATCGGGGTGCATCGCCGGGGTCCTCGGCGCCTATCTGTGGGCCTTCCCACGCCAGCGTCTGTTCCAGGTGATCCTATGGATCCAGATCAAGGTCCCGATGTGGATCTACCTGTTCGTCTGGGTCGCCTTCCACGTGGTGATGGGCTTGTTCGGCACGGGCCAAGGGGCCGAAGGCGTGGCGTGGTTCGCCCACCTCGGTGGCTTCGTCGTGGGCCTGACAACCACGCCGATCTTGCTCGCCGTGCGCCGCCGCCAGGTCGCGCGACGGGTTCGCGTTGCGGCCGAGTGCACGGGGCTGCCGCTGGCCCAGCCGCGCGTACCCACCGATCGCTATGACATCACACCGCCCGCCAACCCGGCGCGCGGCTGATCTGTGGTGCCAGCACCACCTGGGCGTGACGCTGCACCCGAGCCCGACCAAGCGCGGGCCCTGTCTCGGGCCGCGCTCCACCGCGGGCGGCCACCAACCCCCGTCAGGAAGTCGGCGGCTCGGACTCCCCGGCCCCACTCGACTCGGGCGGAACCCAAGCGGTGTCGGCGAGGTTCCCCTCTTCGAAGTTGAAGAACACCTTCATCTGGTCGCGCAGGAACTGACGTCCCTTGTCGCTCTGCAGGTCGAGGCCGTACGTGTTGACGTAGCGCGGCGACTCGCGCAGCCACATCTGCCACGCCTCCATGCTGACGTGGTCGTACACCTGCTGGCCGAAGTCGTCGGTGAAAGGCTTGAACGGAAGCCCGGGGGCCTCCTTCTCCAGCTTCTTGCAGAACACCATGCGTGGTTCGTTCATCGTGCAGACTCCGTGTCCCGCCGAGCATAGCCATCGACACCCATCCCGGCCAGGCCAGCCCCCTGCGCATCGGGCGGAGCTCCCCAGGGGCGATTCCTTGCGGCGGGGTGCTATGACCACCGCGGGATGTCTCCGCCCGATCAGCGCTTCTCCGACGAGGACACGGCGCTCATCCTGCAGCGCGCCGCGCAGATGCAGGTCGAGCAGGGGGGCAACCGCACATTGGCCGAGCTCCAGGCCGCGGCGGCCGAGGCGGGAATCGACGCCGCGCTGGTACGCCGTGCCGCCGCCGAGGTGACCAGCCTCGCCACCCGCCCCGCGCTCCGGCCTCCCGCCCGCGGTGGGATCTTGGGGGCGCCGCTCCGCCACAGCCACCAGCGGACCGTCGCGCGGCCCATCGAGGGCGCCCCCTTCCACGAGATCGCCAGCGAGATCGAGCGCGTGCTCGGACTGGACGGTCGCGCCCGGATCGATGACCGGCAGCTCACGTGGAACAGTCGCGAGCGCAACGTCCGGGTCACCGTCAGCCCGCGTGGCGCTCAGACCCTCGTCCGCGTCGAAGAGCGCACCCCCGAGCTGGCCGGCGGACTGTTTCTGGGCATGGGCCTGCCGGTCACCTTCACCGCGCTGGGCCTCATCATTCCGATGAGCCTCGCGGTCTGGCACATGCCCCTTTTGATCCCCATCCTGTTCCTGGGCTGGGCTGCGTTCACCTTCCTGCTCGCACGCACCATCTACTCGACCGTCGCGCGGCGTCGCGATGCCCAGCTGCTCGAGACCGCCGACGTCGTGGCCGACATGCTCGCGTCAGCGCCGACGCCCTCGGCTACGCCCGAGCGGTGACCGAGACGCAACAGGCCCGCGGGTCGTGAGTCAACCTCACGCGAACAATGACGTGCGCCACTGCTGACCCTGTGTCACAGTGTCGGTTCATGCGGCGCTGAATTCGTTTCCGTTGCTGTGCCCGAGCACCCCCGACGGGGGTCCCTCGCCGCGTCGTCTGACGTCGCCGCAGGGATCCACGAAGGGATCGTTGCGTGCTCGTGTCGATACGGCTCCATCCCATCAGTCCACCCAAGCTCACCATGCCCAACTCCGGAGCCCAACTCGATGTCCTCCTCTTCGCACGACCGCGATCGCACCATCGTCGATCGCTACACCGACCAGCCATCCCGGCTGCCACTGCCGGTTCGCCATGAGCTCGAACGAGCGCTGGGCGACGAGCCCGTCCAGCTGTACGCCCACGTCGATCTCGATGCCTCGCTGAACCTCGCCCAATCCTGGCTGGCCCTGGGGCCTCGCCATGTCGCGCTGGCCCGCCACGATGACGGCGGCACGCTGCAGATCACCACCCACCTTCGCTCGAGCATCACCAAGATCGAGGGCACGCCTGGCCTCAGCTGCAACCGCATGACCTTCTTCGCCGGGCCCGACGACCCCCCGGCGCTCCAGATCCGCTACAGCCATCGTCAGCGACGCGCGGTGGAGACGATCCGGCTGGTGCTCGACGAAACTAGGGCCGGCCGTACGCGCCCCACCCCGCCCGGCGACGACCTCTACGCCGATGCCGTCGCCGCCCCCATCCGCGACGCTCAGGCTCTGGTCGCGCGCTCGGAGAACGCGGTCCTCCACCGGTTGCTCGGCTACCTGCGGCCGTACCGGTCGCGGGTGGCCATCGGCCTCGCCGCCGCGGCGACCGTCACCGCGCTGAGCCTGGTCCCCGCCGGCCTGGCCGGCTACGTGCTCGACGAGGTCGTCGCTCCCGCCAACAGCGGTGCCCTGTCCACCGCCGACGCCTCTTCGATCGCATGGATCGCCATCGGGGCCATCGCCGCATCGCTGGTCCTGCGGGCATTGGCGTCGTGGGTCCGACTGCGGTTCATGTCGGTGTTGGGCGAGCTGGTCGCCCGCGATCTCCGAACCGAGCTCTACGAGCACCTGCAGCGCCTGAGCCTGGCGTTCTTCTCTCGCAAGAAGACCGGTAGCCTCATCACGCGGGTCAGCTCGGATACCGACCGATTGTGGGAGTTCTTGGCCTTCGGGGTCATCGACGTCTCGCTGTCATTCGTGATGCTCGCGGGTCTGGGTGCCGTGTTGATCGGCCTGGACTGGCGGCTGGGGCTGGTCATGACATTGCCCGTCCCGGTGATGGTGTGGCTCATCTTCGCCCACGGTCAGCGCATGGAACGGTTCTTCCTCCGCGCGTGGCGACGGTGGTCGAGACTCACCGACATCCTCAGCGACACCATTCCCGGGATGCGCGTCGTCAAGGCGTTCAACCGCGAAGAACACGAGACCCAGCGGTTCGACACGCGCAACCGCGATGCGATGGAGCAGTTCAACGACATCCATCGCGAGTGGACC
>JAHZJA010001376.1 GCA_022601155.1 Deltaproteobacteria bacterium
TCGTCGCGACTTTCTTCTTCGTCGCGACTTTCTTCTTCGTCGCGACCTTCTTCTTCGTCGCCCGCTTCGTCGCTGCCTTCTTCTTCGCCACGGCGTTGCCCTTCACCGCCGCCCGCTTCGTCGCGGCCTTCTTCTTCGTCGCGGCCTTCTTCGTCGCGGCCTTCTTCTTCGTCGCGGCCTTCTTCTTCGTCGCCCGCTTCGTCGCGACCTTCTTCTTCGCCGCCCGTTCCGTGGCGACCTCCTTCTTCGCCCCGGCGCTGCCCTTCACCGCCGCCCGCTTCGTCGCGACCTTGTTCTTCTCTTTCGCCTTCGCACCGCCTGCCGCCCGCTTCGGCGTCTCGACCTCATCGGGATCGAGCGGGCGCTTCGGCCATCGGAAGTCGGGATACGTGTATCGAAATCGCGACAGATCGATGCGATCCCGCCCGTCGAAGACCACGTTCTCCTCCAGGAGTCGCTGGCGCTGCTCCTGCCCTCGCCCGGTGTCCCCGCGATAGGAGATCCGCCCCTGAGCATTGACCACCCGATGCCACGGCACCGGTTCGTGGTCGGGTCCCAAGGCCGCGAGCGCGAACCCAATGTGCCGAGCGACCCGCGGCGAACCCAACAGGGTCGCCACCTGCCCGTAGGTCGTCACGAACCCGGCGGGCACCTGTCGCACCACCGCATAGACGCGTGCATGGAAGCCGGGAGAAACCACGCGGGGCTCGATGACGGGGCTCATGGTCATCGAGACGGTAGCAAGGCACGACCCCCGGGACATTGGGGCTGCTACCCTCGCGCTCGCCGTGTCGATGTTGCATCTGTATGACGCCCCACGCGCGCCCAGCCCTCGCCGGGTTCGCATCTTCCTCGCCGAGAAGGGCATCACGGTGCCCACGACCGCCCTCGATCTGGGCAAGGGCGAGCAGTTCTCCGCCGAGTATCGGGCGATCAACCCCGGGTGCACCCTGCCCGCGCTGGTGCTCCCCGATGGGCGGGTCATCGCCAACTCGCATGCGATCTGCCGGTACTTCGAGGGCACCCACCCCGAGCCGCCGCTGATGGGCCGCGATCCCGTCGAGCAGGCTCAGATCGAGCAGTGGACTCACCAGATCGAGGAGCAGGGCTACCAAGCGGCAGCGACGTTTCTGCGGCATACCCGACCGGCGTTCGCGGAGCGGTCGATCCCCGGCGTACGTGGCGGGTTTCCCCAGATCGCCGCGCTCGGCGATCACGCCAAGCGGCTGCTCACGCGCCTGCTGGCCAGCGCCGATACGCAGCTGAGCGCGCATCGCTTCCTGACCGGGGAGACCTTCACCATGGCCGACATCGCGCTGCTGATCGCGCTCGACTTCGGCAAGCGGATGGAGGTCGAGCGACCAGCGCACGTGCAGCGCTGGTACGTGGAGGTTTCCGCGCGCCCCAGCGCCCAGGCCTGATCCGCTTGCCACGGCTCGGACCGCGCGGCACCATCCCGCCAACGCGGTGATGGACACCGCCCAGACGCGCAAGCACGGGGACACGGACGATGATCGTCATGAAGTTCGGCGGCAGCTCGGTCGCCAATCGAGAACAGATCACCAAGGTGCTCGCCATCGTGCGCGATCGACTGCCGCTACAGCCGGTCGTCGTCAGCTCGGCGCACAAGGGCGTGACCGACGGCCTCATCGATGCCGCTCGCACCGCGGCCCAGGGCTACAACCCCGGCGAGGCCGTCATCGACAAGCAACGGGAGATCGCCCAGGCGCTGGGTTGCCCCGAGTCGTTGATGCTCCCGTTCTTCTCCGAGATCCGGGACCTTCTGCGTGGCATCCAGCTGGTGGGCGAGGTCAGCCCCCGCAGCCTCGACTACATCTCCAGCTTCGGCGAGCGCATGTCGGTGCGCTGCATCGCCGATTTCTTCGCCCGCGAGGGCGTACCCGCCGAGGCCTTCGACGCCTGGGACCTAGGCCTCATCACCGACGACAACTTCGGTCGCGCCCGCCCGGGCCCCGAGTACACCGAGCGCATGCGGGCCGCGTTTGCCGACCGCGTCGCACCCGGCGTGGTGCCGATCGTCACCGGCTTCGTCGCCAAGAACGCGCAGGGGGTCATCACTACCCTCGGCCGCAACGGCAGCGACCTCACCGCCACCTTGGTCGCGGCGGCGGTCCAAGCCGACGAGGTCCAGATCTGGAGCGACACCGACGGGGTCATGAGCGCCGACCCGGGGATCGTTCCCGCCGCCAAGAGCATCGCCACGATGCGCTTCGACGAGGCGGCCGAGCTGGCGTACTTCGGGAGCCGGGTCCTGCACCCCGCCACGCTCGTCCCTGCGATCGACGCCAACATCTCGGTGCGGGTGCTCAACACCAACCGGCCCGACCACCCCGGAACGGTGATCGAGAGCGCCCCCGCCCCCAAGCCCAGCCCCGTCACCAGCATCGCCTACAAGGAAGGGCAGTCGGTCCTCACCATCACCGAGCCCCGGATGTTCGAGCAGGTGGGGTTCTTGGCCCGGTTCTTCAAGGTGTTGGCCCAGCACGAGGTCGTGGTGGATCTGGTCGCCACCTCGGAGGTCAGCGTCTCCGTCACCAGCCACGACAACGCGGCTCTCAAGCGCGCCACTACCGATCTGCGTGCGTTGGGTCAGGTCGACGTCCAGGGCGAAAAGACGATCCTCGCGGTCGTGGGGCGCCACATCCAGCACTCCAAGGGCATCGGAGCCCGCATCCTCGAGGCGATCTCGCGGGCGGACGTCAATATCCAGATGCACACCTTTGGGATGACGAGCAACAACATCTCCCTGGTGATCGACGACGCCGACATCGACCGTGCCGTGGCCTCTCTGCACGCGGCGCTGTTCGAGTAGGGGCGAGACTGCTATCGTCGGGGCGATCGTGGCCGAGACGGTGCCCTATCACGGGGAGCGAGCCACTACCCCTGATTCGCCTCCGACCTCGGACGAGGCTGCCAGCCGCGCGACCGCGTTCGACGAGACGATGCCCAACGTCCGCGAGGACGGCAAGGTGGGCGAGGGCGCCAAGGTCGGGCGCTACGACATTCTCGAACGGGTCGGCTCCGGCGGGATGGGTGTGGTGTTTCGTGCCCGCGATCCGGAGCTGCGCCGCGAGGTTGCCGTCAAGCTCCTCAAGGCCGAGCGAGCCACGGGGCAAGCCGCGGTCAAGCGTCGCAAGCGGCTGCTCCGCGAGGCCCGAGCGATGGCCCAGCTGTCGCACCCCAACGTGATCCCCGTCTACGACGTCGGCGAGTACGGCAACGGCCTCTATGTCGCGATGGAGTACGTCGTCGGAGCCAACGCGAGACAGTGGCTCAAGTCCGTCCGCCCTCCGTGGCGACGGACGCTGGGGGTGTTTCGTGCGGCAGGGCGTGGACTGGCCGCGGCCCACAACGCCGGGCTGGTGCACCGCGACTTCAAGCCCGCCAATGTCCTGGTGGGCGACGATGGTCGGGTGCGGGTGCTCGACTTTGGCCTGGCCCGCGCGCTGGTCGACGAGCCCGAGCCCGACCTCGAGGTCTCCGGCCCCATCCCCGACGAACCGGAGACGGGCGCCCACTGGTCCGAGACGCTCACCGCCGACGGGACGATCTTGGGCACGCCGGTCTACATGGCACCCGAGCAATATGCGGGCAAGATCGCCGACGCGCGCTCGGACCAGTACAGCTTTTGTATCGCGCTGTACGAGGCATTGTTCGAACAGCTTCCGTTTCCGCGGGGCTCCATCAAGCAACAGGCCCGCGCCAAGTACAAAGGAGAGATTCGCGAGCCCGCCTCCGAGTCTCCCGTGCCTCGTCGGCTGTACTACGTGCTGCGTCGCGGCCTCGCCCCACACCCCGAAGACCGGTTCGCTTCGATGCCCGCGCTGCTCCGCGAGCTGCGAGCGGTCAACGAAGATCCTCCGCGTCGTCCCGCGTGGCGAACCTGGGTCCCGGTGGCTGCGGTCGCTGGCGTCACCCTCGTCCTGCTGCTGATCGCCGGCCTCACGCGCGAGCCCGCCGTCGCGGCGGCGCCCGAGTGCACACCTGCCGCCGAGGCCCTGGCCGGAGCCTGGGATCCGAGCGTGCGCCAACAAACCCAGCAGGCCTTCATCGACTCGTCGGTGGCTGGCGCCGACGCCCGGTTCGAGGAGGTCGCCAGCCGGCTCGATGCACGCGCCACCCAGTGGGGCCAGCTGTGGGACGAGACCTGCCCAAGCACGACCGCGGTGGACGCACGCACGCTTCGGCTCCAGACCGCGCGGCGCACCTGCCTGTCACGGCACCGGGGCCAGCTCCAGGCGTTCGTGGAGACGTTGGTCCAACCGTCCGCGGTCGTGGTCCACCGTGCCGCCTCCGCGGCGCACGGGCTGCCCGCCATGGAGGACTGCGAAGATGTCACGGCCTTGCTCGCTGCGGCCGATCGCGATGAAGGTCAGCGCGATCGAGTGACCGCCTTGTTGGAACAGGTCGGCCGCGCCCGAGCGCTGCGCACCACAGGGCGGCCCGACGGGGCACGCCGCGCCATCGATGCGGTGGTCGAGAGCGCGGGGGCCGAAGATCTGCGTCCCGTGACGGGCTTGGCCCTGATCGAGCGTGCGCACCTGTCCCGCAGCACCCATGATCTCGAGGCGGCGGAGCACGATCTTCGCGCCGCCTACTTCAA